>JASFUN010000043.1:0-8265 GCA_050050255.1 Anaerolineales bacterium
TATCGCTTACGCATCTGGTTCAACAGTTTTTCAGCAAAGGGAACGTTGATCTGCCCGTCGACGACCATCCGATCGGCGAGCTTGTCAATTTGGTCACCAACCGCGCCGGCTGCTATCGCTACCTGGCGTGCATGCAGCGCCATATGCCCGCGCTGGATCCCCTCCGTCGCAAGCGCCCGTAGGGCCGCAAGGTTCTGGGCTAAGCCGACGGCAGCAATGATCTCAGCAAGCTCGCGCGCGTTGGAGATCCCCATGAGCTTTAAATTGGCCTGTGCAAGAGGGTGAACGCGTGTTGCACCGCCGACGGTTCCCACGGCCATCGGGAGTTCAAGCATGCCCTCCAGCTCGTCTTCTTCATTCACGCGCCAGTGGCTCAACGAGCTGTACTTTCCCGTTCGTGCAGCGTAAGCGTGTGCGCCGGCCTCGATAGCGCGCCAGTCGTTTCCAGTGGCGATTACGACGGCATCGATGCCGTTCATAATCCCCTTATTGTGGGTGGCTGCACGGTATGGGTCGACAGCGGCGAAAGCCCACGCTTCTTCGATGGCATGGATTACCGAAAGGCCTTCATAGTCCTGCTCTGAGAACACATCCGCCGCTATGCGGCAGCTCGCCCGTGCCAATCGACGGTCCGCAAGGTTTGAAAGGATCCGCAGGTTGACGCGCCCGGCGGAGATGCGTTCAATTTCGGGGCCCATGCGCTCCAGGGCCGTGTTGATCGCGTTGGCGCCCATGGCGTCGCGGGTGTCGAAGATCAAGTGCACGATCAGCATGGGGCCAACAGGCGATTGCTCGAAGGTGCGGAATTCGAGGCCGCGCGCACCACCGCCGAGGTTCACAAGTAACGGGTCTGCAGTGTTGGCGATTTCAAGCAGCTGGTCTTCGTGCGCGGAAAGAGCCCGGATCGCTTCTTCTAGATCCTGAAGGTCCAGGACCTGGATCTGTCCGATCATCTGTGGTTCTGTGGTGGAGGCTTGAAATCCGCCTGCGCTGCGTGCCAATTTGGCCATGTAGGAAGCGCCGGCCACGATGGAAGGTTCCTCCACGGCCATCGGGACAAGCACTTCACGGCCGTTGACGATGAAATTGGTGGCGATCCCGAGTGGAAGCGAGAAGGTGCTGACCACATTCTCAATCATGTGCTCAGCCTGTTCGTCCGTTAACCCTCCGGTGCGCTGGAAAAGCCCGGACTCCTCCTGGCTCAGGTCCGTGTGCTCAATCAGCTTTGAAAGACGTTCCAAACGTGAAAGTCGATAGAAGCCTGGTATGCGCGATGAACTGCTCAATAGGTATCCGCCTCGGGTTTCACTTTTTCCATAGCCAAGTAGATTCATAAGGGCTAATGGCTGGCAAAAACTATCAGCTTTGAATTTAACATTGCGCAGGTAAGGATAAACAAAGATCACCGGCCAAGATCTTAAGTTATGTAAAATAGTGACGTTTGAAAACTGGACCTAACCAGGGTGGTATTGGCAATGTAACCTGCGCTGCGGTAGAATCACCGTGGAAGGATGTGCATGAGCTCTCAAGCTTTTAATCTTCAGAAGACTGAAGAATCATTGGAAAAATATTCCGCGATGCATTCCGATATCCTGGCGCTGCACCGCGCAACCTTAAGTATCGTCTCTGACCTTTCGTTAGAAGGGGTGTTGCAGCGTATCTTGCACGCTTCCAAGGAACTGACCAACGCCAAATATGCGGCCCTGGGTATTCCCACAGAAACGGGGGAATTAGAGACCTTCCTGACGCTCGGGCTTTCCAAGCAGGAGATGGAGAGCATCGACCATCGTCCGGTAGGAAAGGGCTTAATCGGTGAAATGATGCGCACCGGCCAATCGATCCGGGTGCCGGATATCCCGGATGACCCGCGTTCGATCGGGTTTCCGGAGGGTCATCCGGAGATGCGCTCGTTTTTGGGAGTCCCCATCGCGGCCTATGGAAAATGCCTGGGACATATCTATCTTACCGATAAGATCGGTGCACCAGCATTCTCCCCAGAAGACCAGCGTTTCATCGAGATGCTAGCCGCACATGCGGCCGCTGCGATTGAGAATGCCAAACTTTATCAGAGGATTTCCAATAACGAGATTGAGCTCACTAAGCGCAATGAAGAGCTTGGTTTGATGTATTCGCTCGCTACTGCAGTTAGCCAGCCGCGCGATCTCGATCGGCTTTTAGAAGATATGCTCGAGCGCGTCATGTCGCTCTTTGAGGCGGAAGCCGGTGAGATTTTTCTGCTGGACAAGAACGAGGGAGTTTACCGAAAGGCGATCCATCTCGGTTATGACCCTGAGGCGTTCTGGGAGGTCGATCGGTTCAAATTGGGCGAAGGCCTTATCGGGCAAGCGGCTCAAAGTGGCGAAGCACAGTGGACCGACAATATAGGCGGTGAAGATAATTTTCTGCGACCATCAGTTGCAGAACGTGGATTCCAGACACTGGTTGCGGTTCCGCTGAGCTCTCCGGGAAAGATCCTCGGGGTGCTCAGTTTTGCACTCAAGCGCAAGCGCGAGATTGGCGAACGAGAGGTTGGCTTGCTGCGGGCGATCGGCGCCGGGGTGGGCATTTCGGTTGAAAATGCTCGCTTATATCGTCAAGCACGTAGATTGGCAGTCCTTGAAGAGCGTGAACGCATCGGCATGGATTTGCATGACGGCATCATCCAGTCGATCTACGCGGTTGGGCTCACAATGGATTACACACGGCTGCTGGTCCAGGATAAGGTTCCGGATGCTGTTGAGAAGATCGACCAGGCCATTGAGGGCTTGAACAAAGCCATTCGAGACCTGCGCTCTTATATTCTGGACCTTCAGCCTTCCAAGATTGCAGCTGACGATGTTGAGAAAGCGCTTGAGGTGTTGGTCAGGGAATTCAAGGCGAACACATTTGTTGACGCCGAGGTGATTATCGAGGACAGCATTGTTGAGCGCATCCCGAATAAAACAACAACGGAACTCTTCCACATCACGCGCGAAGCACTCGCAAATGCTGCCAAGCATGCAAAGGCCACACGAGTCCTGGTCAGCCTGCGCGAAACAACCCCGGAATTGTTGACCTTGCAGGTTATCGATAACGGGCTCGGTTTTGAGGTTGATGCCGAGAACGAGCTTCTGGGACACGGACTCTCAAATATGTCTCAACGTGCCAAGAACGTCGGTGGAGAGTTGGATGTTGATTCCAGCGAAGGCCAGGGCACGACAATCACCGTGCGTTTTCCCGTCAACGCCTAAGACCCCCATCAGAACCTCAATTTACCTGACAGAAAACGTACCCAATCCCCGCGCGTGACAGGTTGCGATTCGCATCAGGATATTGATCACTAATAAGCATTCCCGGCCCCATCTATACTGAAATTGCTGGGAGGACCAAACTACGCCTATGAAGACCAAGCTGTACATTGTGGATGAATATGAGCCGGTCAGGAGAGCGCTCGCTGAGCGTCTAAGCCAATCGGATAGCTTGGTCGTTTTGGGGCATTCGGCGGACTGTGATACGGTTGTGGAGGAGATATCCAGGCTGCAGCCAGACATCATCCTGATCGAGGTCAAACGTAAAGATGGGATGGGGCTTGAACTCACCAGGCAAATCGCAGCTTTACCGGAAGCACCCCGACTCGTCGTGCTGACCAGCTATCAAAAGACGTGGGAGGAACAGGCTGCCGCCCGTGCGGGCGCGGTCACTTACCTTCTGAAGGAACTCGATTCCGAGGAGCTCATCCGCAAAATCGAAGCTCTGGCTGCGAATTGAAGCAGATTAAAGCTCGAATACGCCCCTCACCCGAGGGGCGTTTTTGATATGCCGATTAGGCACCCGCAGGAGTTTGAACGGGATCCGGTTTAGTTCTTGAGGTAGTTGGTCCTCAGGATGAAGTCCAGCCAGATAAACGCAATCGCTGAGATGGAAAGAAAGACCAATATCGCGTTGGCAATTGAAAACTTATCCAGCGTGGTATTGAAAAGCTGGATTGTAATCACCGTACCGATAAGTCCAGCCGACAGCGAGAAAACCCAGTTGATGACGCGGCGTGCAGTCATCTGTTACCTCTCCTTTTGGCGAAAATAACCTGCGGGCATTCTATCCCACCGGGGGATGAGCGTCAAGAAATCACAGCGCAGGTTATCCCGTCCAGCAGGTGGTGGGATTGACTGGCGTGTCAGCTGGCATTGAGCAGTGAATTTACGACAAGTTCAAGATCGTTGGATGAGAATGGTTTTGAGAGGACGTGCAAAGCCCCGGCATCGAGGGCGTTTTGTTCGTCGCTGGGGGTGGTGCAGGCGCTCACGACCACTGTTGGTATCGAGGCGTATGGGCTTCTTTCTTTCAGTTCGCGGATGAAGGTCAACCCATCGGTTTCGGGCATCATGATGTCAGTGAGGATCAAATCCGGGATCTCATCTTTCAAACATAGATAGGCTTCTTCGACACTGAGTGCCCTGTGGGCGCGGTAACCTGCTGCCGCAAGGATTTCACAAACAACCTCGCAGAAAGCTGCTTCATCATCTACAACAAGGATCAACCGGTCCACCCGATCACCTTTCCAGGCTCATGATCAAACGTCATCCGACGGCTCAACTCAATATTTCAGATGTGAGAATAGCCGTGCTAGCTGCCGACTTGCAATCCCCAATTAGTCCGCTCGCGTTATGCGAGATATTATTGGAAGTCTGACTAGCTTCGCAGGGAGGCCTTGCTGCCATCTGCGGGCAAACTGTGCATATTTTTCATTTTCTGTGTACGATGTGCTGGTCAGCGTCGCCATAACCTGAAATGACAGACTATGAGATCACTGCGTGCATCTAGCGAATCACGAAGAGGGCGAGGTTGTATCTTGCTCTTCGCCGTCTTTTGGCTAGCATTCTCTTTGCTGTGGACGTTCCTGGCATGGCGAGGGAATGGTGGCTTGATGTGGCTTTTTGGCGTGCCCTTCATCGCTATCGGCATCTTCTTGATAGTCAGCAGCCTGTGGAGGAGGTTTGCGGGCTTGAAGGTTGCGCCGCCGGAGGTATCCGTCTCCAGGACCGAGCTGCGACCTGGCGAGAGTTTCAGCGTGACCTACGTACAGCGCTTCAGACTGCCGACGACGCTTCAAGATTGCCGCGTCGAACTGATCTTCCGCGAATCGGCGACCTACACTCAGGGGACTGATACCCGCACAGACACCCACGAGCAGGTCATCATGTTCTTCGAAGGGGCGGCCGGCCATTTTGATGCTGGATCTGAAGTTCGCAGGGATGGTACCTTAGAAATTCCGGCTGATGCCATGCACTCGTTTGTAGGAAGGCACAATAAATTGCAGTGGTTTGTACGGGTGCTCGTCGACGTCCAGGAATGGCCAGACATGATCGAGCTTTATGATTTGACGGTACTGCCCGAGAAGGGTTTCTGAGATGAGCGACACACAAATTGACATTACGCTTCGATCATCGGCATCCGGAGAGACTGCAGCACGTTTCTCGCCGGAGGAGGCCGTCCACGGTTCCGTGCAAATCACGCCTGAAAATGATTTGAACTGCAGGCACGTCTATGCCCGCCTGCATTGGCGCACCGAGGGCAGGGGCGATGAGGACAAACAGGTCGTCGCAGAGCAGGACCTATACCAGGGTGAACTGCGCGCAGGGTTGCCCCGACAGTTTGGATTCAGCCTCAGATTGCCAGATCAGCCATGGAGCTACGCAGGTCAACTGGTGCGTATAGTGTGGGAGCTGGAGGTCACATTGGATATCGCCCTGGCGCGTGACCCCCGGGCTTCTGTGCCCATCGTAATGCGGCCGATGGTGACTTAGCCGCGGTACCTTTCCCGCAGCACCTGGACTTCAATCTCCGGGGAGGTTGGAATCGATTGGAAAAATTCGTAAAGAAATGCCTCCATGCTGCGAAGGTCCGCGCCAAAAGTCTCCGCTAAGAATCGCAATGCAGCAGGTTGAAAATGAACCGGACTTAGCCCCTTGCTGGCGAAGTGTTGAATTCGTCGGCCTAGCATGAGTTCGAGGTCTTCATCCTGCATCCCTCCCAGCTCAACGCTCGTAAAATCGACCGATAAGCGCCGGGCATCAGCTGAAAAATCCTTGTGGGTTGAGATGACCAGGCTTGGCGATTGTTGCTGGGCAGGCACATACTTAGCAGCTCTAAAAAGCTTGAGCAGTGAGCGCCGGGATAGACGCTGCGCTTCATCAAGCAGCAGCGGCCGCCCGGAAGCGTCTTCCAGCACTGGTTCGTCTTGATCCACGGGAACGTAGAAATAGATCGAGGAAAGACCCTGCCTGGCCAGTTCCTTCTTGATGGCGAGCAGTGCCGAAGTCTTTCCGGCTCCACTTGGACCGCTGACCTGCAGGATTGCGGAGGGTTTCTTGAGCCATAATGAGATCTGATGGGGCATAACCGCGATATCCATCCAATCCTCACGCTTCAAAGATTGAAAGGGATTGGCGCGCAAGCCGAGATGCGTCCAGGGGAAGTAGGCATCGTGCTCAGTGCTCATTTGTTAAACCGCGCAGACCCGATAGTCGCCCGGGCAGCCCCACACCTCGCTGCGATGAAAATCTGAATTCGACGAGTTGAAGTGAACCTCGACCGTGGCTTGATCGAGCTCAGGGTAATGGGTGTAAAGTTCGCGATCACCATAGCGGAATGACTCAAGCACCTGTTTCAAGTGGCTACGGAAGATCGAATCGCGCCATGATGCCGAACCAAGCACCAGGCCTCCGCTGACGTGCAGCTGCAGATGGAGCGATGCTTGGCCCCTGCCATGTTCCCATGCTGCCAGCACTTCGTCCCGCATGATGCGTGTGTAAATACCGCTGATCTGCGGACGATCGATCTCTGGCCCAATCGTCAGGTAAAGATCCCCAGTTCGATCAGAGTGCGTAAGAGTGTAGCAGCGTGGATGCCTGGGTCCGCGTGAACCAGAGCCGCCTGTAAACCTGACATGTAGTTTCTCCGGTCGCAGTGTTGAGCTCATTGGACTTAACCCCGCTCTTTAACCATGTTCGAACCACATCGCTTTCGGCAATTATGCTGGTTGTGCGTGTTCCATTTCAGCCAGACGCGCAACAGAACGTATCAGGCCGGAGAAGACCCTGGCGTGAATGGGGTAGAGGGCGTACCAGTAGAGCAGACCGGAGAGCCCCTTCGGTGCGAAATAGGCCGTTTGTTTCAACTGTGAACCGCCGTTTAATGCACTGGTCTCAAATTGGAGCCAGGCCCTACCCGGGACTTTCATCTCCGCCCGCAAGAGCACCTGGCTGTCCTCCACCAATCTCTCGACGCGCCAGAAGTCGACCACATCACCTGCACGGAGCGACAGGGGATCGCGTCGCCCACGACGAAAGCCCACCCCGCCCACAAGGCGGTCGATGAACCCCCGCAGCCACCAGGCCCAATTGGCGTACAACCATCCGGTTTCGCCTCCCAGGCTCGTGAAAGCCTGAAAGATTTGTTTTGGTGAGGCATTCACATCGAGAACACGTTGCTCGATGATCATGCCCTCCTGGGTCGTCAGTCTCACCGGGGCGACATCTCCCTGGGTGGTTACCAACGCATCGCTCCACGCGGTTTCCACCTGGCGAGCTTCCAGGGAGGATAGAGCCTGAGAGACTGCCTGTTTGTAGGGTATGGGGTCGATGTCCGGGAACAAGCGCTCGGCATCATCCGATCGCGCGATCACCTCGTTGCGCAGCCCCTCAATCAGCGGGCGGGCGATTGCAGCCGGTATGGGCGTCACCCAGTGAACCCAATAAGAAGACAACCGGGGAGTCAGCACCGGTACGGGGATGATGTAGCGTCTTAGACCACGCACATCGGCATAACCAAGCAGCATGTCCTCATAGGTCATCACCTCTGGGCCACCGATCTCGATAATCTGGGATTCGTCGACCTGCAGCTCAAGACCGGCTACCAGGTAGTCGAGCACATTGTGGATGCTGATCGGCTGGGTGCGGGTGAAGACCCACTTCGGGGCGATCATGATCGGCACCCGTTCGGTGAGGTAGCGGATCATCTCGAATGAGATGCTTCCAGCTCCAACGACGATTCCAGCCCTGAACTCGATGACGGGTACACCCGCTTCTCGCAGGTAGCTGCCTGTATCCTGGCGGGAACGAAGATGCGCGGATAAATCAGCATCCGGATCGCCGAGACCACCCAGGTATATCAATCTTTTGACCCCCGCTTTTTCAGCCTCAGCGGAGAATCCGCGCGCCGCGTTCATGTCACGCTCGTGGAAGCCGCTTCCGCTCATCATGCTGTGAATCAGGTAGTAGGCAGCCG
>JASFUN010000044.1:0-8188 GCA_050050255.1 Anaerolineales bacterium
ACGACCTCCAGGTGAACCGGCTCATCGATATCCATCGCGATTTCGGCAAAGGGCGAAACGGTGCCAACACCATGGATCCCCAGCCTGTCGCTGACCTTTTGACCCGCTGCTTCCAATGAGACGCGCCTGAGGACGAGCTGCAGTAGCAAATCGTATCCCAGCAGTGATGCCTGTCTCCAGGCGCTCTTGCGAGCCTGGATGATGCGTTCCCATAGAGCATCTTCTCCCGCTAGCGAGGACCGCAACACATTTAGATCCCCACCGCACACACGCATATCACGCAGCCTCACATAAGAACGCTGGGATCCCGGAAAGCGCGCTTCCATGGTTTCCTGAGTCACGACTGCATAGTTGATGTCCGCACCCACCTCTAGCGCGTCTTTCACGCGCCACTCTATGATTTCCGGGGTGATTGCGGGGATATCGCCGGAGGCCAACAATATAAATTCATCTGTGTGATGATTGCTGTTTACAACCTCAATGCCGCGTCTGATGTTAGCCAGCATCCCTCCGGCGTCCGGGATCATCGTAATGGGCTTGGTCACCCCGAACCACAGCTGTTCATCAAGGCCGGCCACGATGATGTTGGAGACGGATCCAGCCCGGTCGATGGCCTCGATGACCCACTGCACCATGGGTTTGCCGTTAACGGGCAGCATCGCCTTTTTCATGTGCCCGCTCAACGCGTAGAGAGGATCCTTCTCTGTGACCATCCCGCCCGCTAGGACGATTGCGCTTATTGATTTGCCCACTTGTTCTCCCATCAATCAGTTGACCACTTACTAAACCGGCTTCCACGCGTAGCGTTTCAAATCAATACGGTCGTGGGCATCGAACTCGATGCCTTCATCCTGCAGGAGAGCGCGCTGGAGCTCGAACCCGGGCCTCTTGCTCACTTCTCCTCTGGCATTTATCACCCTGTGCCAGGGCACCTCCTGCGGGCAGCGTTTTAAGGCGTAGCCCACCCAGCGAGCTTTGATGCGATCGTAGCTGACCGGATTCATACCGGCGGGTGGTGGGATGTGGGCTCCTATCGATCCGTAAGTCATAACCCTCCCGGCGGGAATCTGTTTGCAAAGTGCGTAGACCTGCTGGTCAAATCCTTCATGCCCCATCTCTGCTCACCCGTCCACAGGTCCGGTTCAGCTATTGAGGGTTTGCAGCTGGGGTTCGAGTTTGATCTCCGACAACATCGCCTCGATCTCATTCAGGTTGAGGGGCCGATTTTTTCCGGCGATCGCGATCAGTGCCGCCTCCATCAGGTTGGTTCCAAATGAGCGACCTTCGTAAACAGGTGTGGAGGTGACCAGGTGGGCTACGCCTGCATCCCTGAAAAGCTCAACATCGTTGGCGGTGGTCGTGTTTGTGACGATGATTTTGCCCTCCAGCGAATGGGGCATGCTGTGGGTGATGAAATGGCAGTCGCCTGCAATCACGTGTGCCCACTCGAAATATCTTTGCCACTTGGGTTCACGCTGCTCCTGCTTCTCTCCAGTCGGGTAGAGCCATTCGAATGGGAGGCGGGAGGCGATTGGAAGGATAAAGCGCGCCGCCCGCTTTACGGCGATTTCACTGCGCAGCGGCAGGGGAAGACCGAGAGCGAACATGAAATCGCCAATCACGCATTCGTAGTCTGCTTGTAAAAAACCGTAAGTCATTCCCCAGCGGTCGGTCCCGCTTGTGATCAATGCGCGCCGCTGACCTCCGGGGAGGTCGAAGCTCGAATCGATGAAACCTGCCAGGCGTGCTTCAAGCGTGTTTTTGAGTCCCGAGCCGTCTGCAATCGGGGTTTTTTTGACCCCCGCGACAAGGAACTGGACGGAATGGAGCGGGTACTTACGGTCACCGACCTGCAGTGCCAGGTTCGTCCCGCCCACACCGAACGCATCGACCTCACCATCCAATTCGGTGAAAAGTCGGGCGGCGAGCTGCATGTCACCGTCCGTGCCAATGCGCTCGAGGCGTATTTTCTCGCCCAGCAGGGTGGTCTCGATGGTTTTGTCGCGCTGGGAGGAACCGATGCTTATGCTGACGGCGCGTTTCACGATGCTTGCTGATCCCTTCTGTTTGTGTCAGGTACCCCAATCTCGGAGGTACAGGAAGTCATATCCAACCGTCCTGTTGCTCAATTTGGCGATCGGCGGAAGCATGCGTTTGTACTGGGTGCGCTGGACCCTGCGCACGACTTCATGGACGAAGCTCTCGTCAAAGCCCGCTTCGATACAGGCTTGTGGAGAGTAGCGCTGATCGATCAGCAGGTAAAGCAGTTGATCCACATTTGCGTAGGTGAAGCCTAATTCGCCTTCATCCGTTTGTCCCACCCACAGGTCGGCCGAGGGTGGTTTCTCGACGATTTCCTCGGGAACCTGCATCGCACGGGCGAGCTGCCATATCTGGGTTTTGTACAAATCGCCAAGCGGGTTAAGGGCACAGGCGTTGTCGCCGAACAGCGTTGTGTATCCGAGCAAGATCTCCGTCTTGTTGCTTGTGCCGACCACGAGCGCGTCAAAATCGACTGATTGATCGTACAGCAGGATCATACGCATGCGTGCCATAATGTTGCCCCGACGGACGCGATCGGCCTCAGGCAGGCGCTCGAAGATCGGATCGACCAACGGAGCGATCTCGATGTTTTTATGTTGAACGCCGGTGATCTCGATAACCTGCGTAGCGTGGCGGGTCGCTTCATCCGGAGTGGTCTCATAGGGCATATGCAGCGCGAGGACATTTTCGGGTCCGAGCGCTTTAGCGGCCAGGAAGCAGGAAAGCGATGAATCCACGCCGCCGGAGATGCCGATGACGGCGTGCTCGAAGGCAGCCCGCTTGATCTCAACCTCGATGAAACTCGTCAGGATTGACTGCGCAAGATCTGTGTTGATTTTCAACTGCTCTTCAGATTCGTCCATGTTCTGCTCCCTGCAGTAATTGACCTGATTGCCACATCACCGGCGGATGTTCACTCTTTTCCGCTGGGCGGCCGTGATCCAGGCGGCTGCGGCAGGCGGTCTCCCAGGATACGCTCCAGCTCGTTCTGCATCAGATGCGTGCGTTCATCCCTCAAAACCGGCAGTCGGGCGCGCGTCCTATGCAGCTGAGCCAGGTCGATCTCCGCGTAGGTCAGCGCCTCCTCTCCGAAGGGACCGCGTGCGAGGCGTTTCCCGTCAGGATCGAACACGGTCGCGCCACCCCAGAAATGGAGGCCGTCCTCAAAACCCACCCGGTTGGTGTGCACGACAAAAGACGTGAACAGGCTGGCGTACGCCTGGTTGATGCGTTCTACCCACTGCGCCGATTCGAGCACCGGCTCCGCGCTGAGCCCGCGGCCAGGTGAGGCTGAAATCAACAGCAGCACCTCGGCTCCATCTAACCAGAGCAGGTAAGGGGGCGATGCGTGCCAGAAATCCTCACAGATCAGGAGGCCAAAGCGACCAAAGCGCGTTTCAAAAGCCCGGACCTGATCGCCCCAGGCGAAAAAACGCCCTTCGTCGAACAAACCATAAGTCGGCAAGTACACTTTGCGATGGATGTGGATGACCTCGCCTCGGGAGAGGTACACCGCCGCGATGTAGAAACGCTGCCGGCGATCGGCTTCGACGAAGCCGATGACCAGATCGAGGTCATGGCTGGCCTTCATTAGCGGCCCGAAAGCAGGATCGTCAGCGCGCGGCTGCCGCGCCACTGTCGGCGCAAGGTCCTGAAGTACGTAGCCTGTTAACGATAACTCGGGAAAGATGAGCAGATCGGCATTTTCGCCCTTCGCCCGTCCGATCAGGTCAAGATGTTTCTCGAGGTTGGCGTCGAGGTTGCCCAATACGGTGTTTATCTGAGCGAGGGCGAGTTTGAATTTCGACATCTCAACTCCTATGTCTTGGTCGTAGGGTACAGGCGGCTGCTCATCATAATCATGCCGATGATTGCCAGCAGCGCATAGCCCCAGGTGTCCAATCGCGCCGGCCCAAGCAGAAGCACTGGGTCTGAGCGATAAAGGCCGATGATCGCTGCGCTCAACGCTCCGCAGGTCATGCTCAGCGCCAGGCGAAGACCGCTGGGCGTCTTTGCTTCTCCAAGCCAGGCCAGGGCGATGAAAGAAAGGACACTCAGGATCACACCCATGCCCTGGGTTGGCCAACGTGGGATGGACGACCCGTACGGGTCCGTGCCGGCGATGAAGAGGTTGGCCTCTGTCGGGTTTCCATAGGCGCAGCCTTCAAACCAGCAGCCGGACCAGGAACCGAGCAGGATGAATTGAAGTGGGACCGCCAGCGCATCACCCAAGGACCAGAAGCTGCCTCCACTGTAGCGCGTATACAAACCAAGGCCAACCAGCGCGCCACCACCGCCGGCTACCCCTGATAAGCCTCCTTCCCACAGGTATAACATCTGCACCGGGTTGGATTGAAAATAACTCATGTGCAGCGCGATGTATCCCAGCCGGGCTGCGATGATAGCAGCCACGAATGCGGAGAGACCTGCGAAAAATGGGTCCGGGACGCTGCGGTCGTCCGTTTCGATCCGTTGACGCTGGCGCTCATCATGTTCTGAAAAAATGATCCACAAAGAACCAGCGATCACTGCCAGTGTTAGTGAAAGTGGGTAGTTGATTGGCTTTCTCCAAGTATCTCGGGCAATCATACCACCGAGCGAAATCGGCTCACAAATGCAGGCCCCCGGCAGGCCTCACCAACCAACAGGGAAGCGGCGGGACCAACGGAAAAGACAGCATGATGCCTATCGCCACCGGTTGACACAATTGTATAATCTCACATCGCTATTGAGGAGGCGCGTATGGCTGAGTTGAGGATCCAGAAGGTTGAATCGCAATCCGATCTTGAGAGGTTCATCCATTTCCCCTGGACGGTCTATAAAGGGGATCCTTACTGGGTGCCCCCGATCATATCAGAACGAAAAGAATTTCTCTCGAAGGAACACAATCCATTCTTCGAGCATGCCTCCGCGGACTATTTCCTGGCGCTGCGTGGTGACCAACTGGTGGGGACCATCGCGGCGATTTCGAATGAAAAATACAATACATTTCAGGAAACTAACGTCGGCTTTTTTGGCTTCTTCGAGGTCCTGGAGGACCCGGAAGCAGCAGGTGCCTTGCTTGAAAAGGCGGAACGCTGGGCGAAGGCAGCCGGACATGATGCTATCATCGGCCCGGCTCAATTTTCAAGCAACGACGAACTGGGTTTGCTCATCGATGGGTTTGAAGATCGGCCCCGCATCCTGATGACGTACAATCCACCCAGATATCGAACGTACCTCGAGTCGAGCGGCTACCACAAGGCGATGGATCTATGGGCATATTCACTGCCTGTAGCCGACTTCGTCGCCAACACACCTCCCAAACTTGTCCGGGTCGTCGAGAAGATCCGTCAGCGGCGGAATCTCACCGTGAGGACCCTGGATATGAAGCGTTATGACGAGGAGGTGCACGCTTTCAAAGCGCTCTACAACACGTCCTGGGAGAAGAACTGGGGTTTTGTGCCCTTCACGGATGCCGAGATGGATGTCATGGCCAGGCAGATGAAACAAATCATCGACCCGGACCTGGTCATCCTGGTCGAAGCGGAAGGCAAGATTGTCGGCGGGTCGATCTCGCTCCCCGATCTGAATCAGCCGCTGCAGAAGGCATATCCAAGACCGGGAACGCCGGAATTTATCACCATGTTGAAACTGCTCTGGAACTGGAAAGTCAGTGGCCGCCTGGATTGGATTCGTGTGTTCGCGTTGGGCGTGCTGCCCGAATACCGGGGCACAGGGGTCGACGCCTTGATGTACATGGAAACCGCCAAGAACGCCATCCCCAAAGGCTTTAAATTCGCAGAGATGAGCTGGATCCTGGAAACGAACGTCATGATGAACCGGGCGATAAGCATGCTTGGTGGCGAGGTTTACAAGACCTACCGGATGTACGAAAAAGACTTATGAGCAACGGGTTCGCAGCATCCAGGGATGGTAGAAAAACACGGGATTTTGATGTCTGCTAAATGTCTGTTGTCGGGCAGTGATTTTGATTAAGCGGCCTCTATGCTAATTATGTACCGAGTGAGGAGATGAAATGACTGCCTTTCTGGAGAGCGCGCTCTTTCCAAACCTGCTTTACCTTCTGCTTGTTTCTGGGATCTGGCTGGCAGCCTTAGCTTTGTTGAGCCCGGGCACAGGTGTTCTGGAGCTCCTGGCTTTCATCGCGCTTGTGGGTGCCGGGCTGGGGACGCTCGTGCTGCCGTTGAACTCGTGGGCGCTGGTTGTCCTGGGCATCGGCGTCGTTTTTTACGTCCTATCCCTGCGACTTGAGAAATTCGAAATCTGGCTGGTGCTTTCAGCCCTGGCACTGGGAATTGGTTCAGCCTTCCTCTTCCGGACCACCGCCCCCGGGCCGGCAGTCAACCCGCTCCTGGCTCTGGCTGTTTCCTTGCTGACCCTCGGTTATTTCTGGTTAGCTGTGCGCAGCTCCCTGCAGGCGCAGCGCGAGCGTCCGAGCATAGACCCATCTAACGTGTTGGGGGAGATCGGTGAGGTTCGAACCGATCTGGATCCGACCGGGTCTATCTACGTGGCCGGCGAATTGTGGACGGCCAGGGCTGATGGGAACATTAAAACCGGGGAGAAGGTCAGGGTTATCGATCGAGAGGGGCTGCTCTTGATCGTTGAATTGGCAGGACAATCAAACAGTGATCGTTCCTGATCAAAGGAGGATTACATAATGCAAAGCACGACTTTTGTCGCTTGTCTCGTCGGGGCGGTCGGCTTGGTCGCTATCGCTTTCCTGGCGACCGCCATCCGCATCGTTCAGGAATACGAGCGCCTGGTGGTTTTCCGCCTTGGTCGTTGTGTCGGCGAGCGAGGCCCCGGCCTGGTATTCCTGATCCCCTTCGTTGAACGCGGCGTCAAGGTCGATCTGCGTGAGCAAGTGCGTGAGATCCCGCACCAAACCTCGATCACGCTCGACAACGCGCCCATTGCAATCGACTTTATCTGGTATTACAAGGTTGTCGACGCGATGCAGAGCGTTATCCAGGTGGGTAACTTCGAGATGGCCGCCCAGGGTATGGCCACGACGACGCTGCGCTCGGTCATCGGCGCGATCGCGCTTGACGATGTGCTCTCGCAGCGCGATCACATCAACCAGACGTTACGGGTGAAACTTGATGAGGTCACCGAACGCTGGGGTGTGAAAGTGACCAATGTTGAGATTCGCGAGATCATCCCTCCCAAGGACGTCCAGGAAGCGATGAACCGTCAGATGACGGCTGAGCGTGTGCGTAGAGCGGTTGTGACCGAATCAACCGGCCAGCGCGAGGCAGCGATCAACGTCGCCGAGGGCGAGAAACAAGCCGCCATCCTGAAGGCTGAGGGTGAGAAACAGGCGAACATTCTGGTCGCCGAAGGCGAGCGTGAAGCGCAGCTGCTCAGGGCGGAGGGTTTCTCCTCGGCTCTCGACAAGATTTACGGGGTCGCTCAAACCGTCGATCAGAAGACGATGACGCTGCAGTACTTCGAGACATTGAAGGAGATGGGCACAAGCCCGGCGACCAAATTCATCTTCCCGATGGAATTCACGAGCATGCTGGAAAAATTCACAAAGGCCGAATCCTGATCGAGGATCAAAACCACAAACATAAATCTGAGCCAGTACTACGCGAGGCTGGTGTGCGCGACTTCTTCAAGCTGCGGCGCTTGGAGAAGTTGTGCTTTGATGCTGATGCATGGCCATGGATCGACATACTCGCCGCGCTGGTTTTTCCTGAGACGGTAAGGTTGGTGATTGAGATAGGGGATGAGCTTGTTGGTTTTGTCGTCGGTGATCGCCGGCGCGGTCAGGAGCTGGGTTGGATCGCGAGCATCGCGGTGCACCCGCGCCACCGCAGGAGAGGGTTTGCCACGCAGCTGCTGCGGGCTTGCGAAAGAGAGCTGGACATGCCGCGGGTACGCCTGAGCCTGCGGCGCTCAAACGGGGGTGCGCTGCGGCTTTACCAACAGCAGGGATACGTGCAGATCGACCACTGGCCGAAGTATTATCGCAACGGCGAGGACGCAATAGTGATGGAGAAAGCGATGCGCTGATTTTTTTGCCGGAGATGCCTATGTAAATCGCCCGGGTGCGCTTGGCCGCTGAATCCACCCAGTGCACAAGCTGAGCATCTTTACCGCTACATAGCCGTCTGGTAGAATGACACACACTTGG
>JASFUN010000045.1:0-8178 GCA_050050255.1 Anaerolineales bacterium
TGCCCAACTATTTGATCAACAGTTCCATAAACAATTTCGTCTTGTTCCAATGCGTGAAGACGGCTATGCCCCTGTCCTACCAGGCGGCATGGTGGAACTAGCGCTCGAAGAGTTTGGTGCAACAATCATCGAGGTCGATTACTTGAACGACGCTGAAGATTCCAGGGAATCTTGATCGTCACTAGTTCGAATACCTGGCAGTTCAGCCCGGGCGGAAGCTCGGGCTTTTTTTATCTCATGCGTAGTTTGCCCGGCAGGATTTTCCGCCGCATCCTCCCTTCCAAAAGCACCCGGAAAACCTTAGAATGGTTCGAGGCACACGCCAATATGAAAGGTGTTCAATGCGCGTACTGGTAACCGGCAGCAGCGGCCTCATCGGCTCGGAGGCTGTCACTTTTTTTGACGATCTTGGATTTGAAGTCACCGGCATAGACAATAATATGCGCGCCGATTTCTTCGGACCCAAGGGAGACACAACCTGGAATCGCCGGCGGCTTGAGAGTTCATGCAAGCACTTCACGCACGTCGATATGGACATCCGAGACCGTGAAGCGCTGGAGTCCCTCTTTAAAGCTGACGGCTTCGACCTGATCGTCCATGCTGCTGCTCAACCCAGCCACGATCTGGCAGCCTCGCGCCCTTTCGACGATTTCGATGTCAACGCGACCGGCACGCTGAACTTGCTCGAAAATTGCCGGCGCCACACGCCTGATGCGGTGTTTATCCACGTCAGCACAAATAAAGTTTACGGTGATGGGCCCAACCAGATCCCGCTGGAGGAACTGGACACACGCTGGGATTACGCTGACCCCCGTTATGAGAACGGCATCCCGGAAGAGTTTCCTGTCGATCACTGCCTGCACTCTCTGTTCGGTGTTTCGAAACTGGCCGGGGATGTCATGGCCCAGGAGTACGGCCGCTACTTCGGCTTGAAGACCGGTATCTTCCGCGGCGGCTGTCTAACCGGTCCGTATCATTCAGGCGTTGAGCTTCACGGCTTCTTGAGCTATCTTGTGTACGTCGCTCTACAGGAGGGCCCTTACACAATTTTCGGGTACAAAGGCAAACAGGTCCGTGACCAGATACATAGCCACGACGTGATCAACGCCTTCTGGCACTTCGCCCAGTCACCAAGACCGGGAGAGGTCTACAACATCGGCGGAGGGAAGGGGAACTCGGCCAGCTTGATCGAAGCAGTCTCGATGATCGAGCAGCGCACAAGCAAACGCCCACAGTTGAGTTATTCAGATAACAACCGAATCGGCGATCATATCTGTTACTACTCCGACCTGAGCAAGCTAAAATCTCATTATCCAGGCTGGGATTTGACCTACAGCCTCGATGACATCGTCGACGAAATGATCTCTGTCATGAGCAGTCTCTAAAAGCACCTGGAACCCCATGCGGCTCGCCATTCTCAATCAATTCTACAAGCCCGACCTGGCGCCTACCGGTCACCTTGCGGCATCCCTGGCCGAGCACCGTGCTCTGCAGGGCGATAGCGTGACGGTCATCACCAGCCTCGGGGGCTACGTCCCCTCCTCGCGCTCAGCGGCCTCTCAAGATTCGGGCAACCTGCAGGTAATCCGCCTCTGGACTCCCCGTCTTGGGAAAGAACGCGGCTTATTCCGGATCATCGATTACGCCCTTTTCTATATCCAGGCCTTGCTCCGTTTCCTGGTGATGCCCGCGCAGGATGTCGTAATATCGTTGACCACACCCCCGTTCATCTCCTGGGCAGGGCTGCTGCATAAATGGCTCCACCGCTCGACAAAGTTGGTCCTGTGGAACATGGATTGCTACCCGGAGATCCTTGCCCGCACCGGTGTGCTTTCCGAAGATTCCCTGGTCTACCGGGCGCTCCGTGGTATGAACAAGGCGCTCTTCAAGCACCTCGATTACCTGATTTGTCTCGACGATGCGATGTGCCAGCTCCTCACCGACAATTATTCATCCGAAGCTTTTCCTTTGCATTCCAAAGTCATCCCGAACTGGGAGCCTATGGCTCAATTTTCGGAGCTCCCCTCTCAAGGTAATCTGCCGGTTTCTTTCGACCTGAACCTGGAAGGCCAGTTTGTGGTCCTCTACCTGGGAAACGCTGGATTCGGGCACAGCTTCGAGACCGTACTAGAGGCAGCAAGCATGCTGCGAGATGAGCCGGTGAGCTTCTTGTTCGTAGGCGGTGGCAGCAAGTGGCATGAACTTGGAAATCGAAAGGAAGCCTTGCAGCTCAATAAGCTGCACCTGCGACCTTATGTTCCTAAAGAACGGACGCCTGAGGTAATGGTGTTGGCAGATTGCGCACTGATCACGCTAAACGAATCTGCCCTTGGCGTCATAAGCCCCAGCAAGCTTCACTCCAACCTTGCAATGGGCCTTCCCATCATCTATATCGGTCCGGAAGGTGGCAACGTCGATCAGGCGATTAAAAGCTTCAACTGCGGCGTGAGCCTGCGCCATGGGGAAGTCCGGAAACTGGTCGATTTCATCCAGACGGTGCGCCGAGATGAAGATACCTCCAAGGACTATCGACGCCGCGCCCGGCAAGCCTTTGAAACCTCCTTTAACGACCGGGTCTGCCTCCCCGAGTTTGATGAAATTATCGATTTTCTCGGCCCCGATAAGGGCTGAGCCCAGATGCCCTCATCTGCTATAATTCGTCTGCTATGTCGATCACAATTGAGGATGTTCGCCATATAGCCTTCCTTGCAAGGCTGGCGCTGACCGCCGAAGAAGAGCAGCTCTACACCGAACAGCTCTCGGCGGTGCTTGACCATGCCGCGCGGCTGGAGGAGGTAGAAACAGAACATATTTCGCCGACCGCCAGCGTGCTCGATCTGCGGGCCCCATTGAGACCCGATGTGCCGCGCCCCTGCCCTCCCCGGGCGAAGATCCTGTCCAACGCTCCCGATTCGGAAGAGGGGATGTTCCGTGTCCCACCGGTTCTGGACTGACCCGCCTCTGTCCACTTTTCTGGCTAGCAAAAAATCATGACCTCCATGCTTTCCATGTCACTGCACGAGGCGGCCCGGGCCCTGCGCAGCGGAGATGTGTCCTCGCGCGATCTGACCGAAGCCTGCCTGGACCGGATCGCAGCCATTGACGACTCGGTCCACGCGTTCCTGGCCCTCACCCCCGAACTTGCGCGTGAACAGGCCGACGAAGCCGACCGCCGCCTCGCTGCCTGGCGCGCGGAGAGCAATGGCGATCCGCCAGCATTGCTGGGCATTCCCATCGCGGTCAAGGATGTACTCTGCGTCGAGGGAGTTCCAGCGACCTGCGGGTCCAAAATCCTTGAGGGCTTCTGCCCTCCCTATTCTGCGACGAGCGTCTCCCGTCTGGTGGAGCATGGCGCGGTCATCCTCGGCAAAACCAATACGGACGAGTTCGCGATGGGCTCCTCGACGGAAAACTCGGCGTACGGCCCCACGCACAACCCATGGAATCTGGAACGCGTCCCCGGTGGTTCTTCGGGGGGCTCAGCCGCTGCAGTGGCCGCGCGCATGTGCTTCGCCGCGCTCGGCACCGATACCGGTGGTTCCGTCCGGCAGCCCGCTTCATTCTGCGGGGTGACCGGGGTCAAGCCGTCCTATGGTCGTGTCTCACGCTACGGGTTGATCGCCTATGGTTCATCGCTCGACACCGTCGGAGCACTCGCTCGATCCGTCGAAGACCTGGTCCCGATTTACGAATCTATGGCCGGACACGACCCCCTGGATTCAACCAGCTTGCCCGCGCCTCTTCCTGATATACACCTTGATCACGACAGCATGCAGGGCTTGGTGATTGGCGTGCCTGATGAATATTTCATTGAAGGTATTCAACCGGAGGTCGAAGACAACATCCGGAAGGCGATCGATCGCTTCCAGGAGATGGGGGCGCAAATCAAGCAGGTCAGCCTCCCGCATACCGACCTGGCCTTGCCCGTCTACTACATCATCGCCCCAGCCGAAGCATCTGCAAACCTCGCCCGGTATGATGCCGTTCGTTTCGGGCCGCGCCTTGAGTCAGAAGATTTGTGGGAGCAGTACCTTGCAACGCGCGGCAAGAAATTCGGAGCAGAGGTGAAACGCCGCATCATGCTGGGGACCTACGCTCTCTCCGCAGGTTATTACGATGCTTATTACGGACAGGCTCAGAAGGTCCGCACTTTGATCAAATCTGATTTCGAAAATGCGTTTGAACAAGTAGACCTGATCGCCTGTCCAGTAGCCCCCACGACCGCATTCAAACTCGGTGAGCACAGCGGCGATCCGGTGTCGATGTACCTCGAAGATGTTTTTACGCTGCCTGCCAACCTGGCCGGCGTTCCCGGCCTCTCTTTTCCGGTCGGTTTCGACCCGGATGGGCTGCCGATCGGTATGCAGTTGAACGCTCCCCACATGGGCGAATCGGCCTTGTTCCAGGCAGCCCACCTTTATCAGAAGCACACCGACTGGCACACCCGTTCTCCGGATCTAATAGAGTTGGAGGCTTAGAGCATGAAAATCGTCATCCCCATGGCAGGCTTTGGGACACGCCTCAGACCCCACACCTGGTCAAAGCCAAAGCCACTCGTCAGCACCGCCGGGAAACCTGTGCTTGGTCATGTCCTGGATATGTTCGCCGGGATTCCTGATGTCGACGAACTCGTCGCCATCGTTGGCTACCTCGGCGATCAAATTGAATCCTACATAACCGAGAACTACCCTCAGTGGAACGCCCGCTTCGTTGCCCAAGACGAGATGCTGGGTCAGTCACACGCTCTATGGCTGGCCCGGGAGGGACTAAAAGGACCGATGGTGTTAGCCTTCGTCGACACGATCATCGATGCCGATCTTTCGGTGTTGGAGGACGAACCCCCCGACGCGGTCGCATGGGTTAAAGCTGTGGACGACCCGCGGCGCTTCGGAGTGGTAGAGCTCAATGATGCCGGCTACGTAAAGAAGATCATCGAAAAACCGGACAACCCAAGCACCAACCTGGCGATCGTCGGCTTCTACTATTTCAACGAGGCGGAGGCTTTGATCGGTGCCATCGAGCAGCAGATGGACCGTGACACCCAACTAGGCGGGGAGTATTACCTCGCCGACGCGATCAACATCATGCTCGACGCAGGGCTTCAGATGAGCGTCGAAGAGGTTAACATCTGGAAGGACTGCGGCAAACCAGGACCGCTGCTTGAGACGAATCGCTACCTGCTCGAAAACGGCCGCGACAACTCGCACGATGCACTGCAGCGGGAAGGGGCCATCATCATTCCCCCCGTTTATATCGCTCCCACAGCGGCCGTTTCCGAATCTGTCATCGGTCCGTATGTATCCATCGGACCGGACTGCGTCATTCAACAATCAGTGATACGTGATTCCATCGTGGAGCAGGGCAGCCGTATAGAAGCCAGCCACCTGGAGAATTCCATTGTCGGCCGCAACGCCTCTATCGTTGGGAGCCATCAACAGCTGAATGTGGGAGATTCGGCGACGATAAGTTCCGGTGCATGAACATGGCTCCCATCGCGCTCACCCAGGATACGGACCCTGAACCCGGGGGCTCCAATTATCCGCATCAGTGCTTCCGCCGGCATGACTTGAGGCTATGCTCCTGATTTGGACAATTCTCATACGGCCGATAGATCATGTTCCACTAGAGATTGGCGGCTGCTTGTCTCACGATATTAATGCCCGACGGAAGGGTTGATGTCCGATCTGGTTGAGTGTCACTCAGGGTACACCTACGCGGAGCGACCGATTGCTTTCCAATGGGAAGGCACACGTTTGGTCATCGAAGAGGTGGAAGCGCGCTGGCGCATACCCGGCGGGCGCCGATTCCGTGTGCGCGTCGAGGATGGCCGGGTGTTTGAGCTGTTTTACGGTGAACTATACGACGAATGGAGAATTTCCATCGTTTGAGTTGTATTGACGCTGCATATGCATAGCTGTGAGGAGGATCGAAATGCGTGATTTCGTCGCCCGGCGCGTCGCCGGCGTGGCTCCGTCAGGAATCCGCCGATTTTTCGACATCGCTGCAACCATGGATGATGTCATTTCACTCGGAATCGGCGAGCCGGATTTTGTCACCCCCGACTCAATCCTCTCGGCGGGAATTAAATCGTTGGAGCGCGGGGAGACCCATTACACCTCCAATTCGGGAATCTACGAGCTACGCAAAGCCCTCGCTGAACATCTGGATAGACTTTACGGCGTCTCCTACGATCCCGAGGATCAGCTTTTAGTGACGGTGGGAGTGAGCGAAGCACTTTATCTGGCTCTGACCGCGATCCTCGACCCGGGCGACGAAGTCATCGTCCCGACGCCTTGTTTTGTTTCTTATCAACCGGAGGTCGTCTTTGCCGGTGGTACACCGGTGGCGCTGCGAACCAGCGTGGAAGATGATTTCCAGGTCACGGCGGACCAGGTTGCAGAACGGATCACTCCCAAAACAAAAGCGCTTCTCATCGGATACCCCAATAACCCCACCGGGGCGGTCATGACGCGTGAACGCCTTACCGACCTGGCGAAACTTGCGGAGGAACACGACCTGCTGGTCATCTCTGACGAGATCTACGACCGCCTGGTCTATGATCACGAGCACGTATGCTTCGCCTCAATTAAGGGGATGAAGGAACGCACGATAACGTTAGGTGGCTTTTCCAAAGATTACGCCATGACAGGCTGGCGCATCGGCTATGCTGCCGCTCCTAAGGCAATCCTGGCCGCGATGCGCAAGGTCCATCAATACACAATCATGTCTGCCCCAACTACGGCTCAGGTCGCGGCTGTCGAAGCGCTGCTAAACGGCGACGAGTACGTCGAGGAAATGGTTGCCGAATATGACCGGCGCCGCAGGTTGATTGTGGAGGGCCTGAATTCGCTCGGTCTCAAGACCTTTGAACCTCACGGCGCGTTTTACGCGTTTCCCAACATTTCGGCCTCCGGCATGGATGACGAGACATTCGCAGAGTCCCTGCTCCAGGAGGAGAAAGTCGCTGTTGTCCCGGGAAACGCGTTCGATGCGGGCGGTCAATTTGTCCGCTGCTCCTACGCAACCGCGTACGAGAAAATTGAGGAAGCACTCGAGCGTATGAACCGCTTTATGCAGCGGCATGGATGAGGATGAAAGTTGAAAGTGGGATAGGCAACCGCGAAACATGACGAATCCCCTCTACTCTCCAGTCGTCGGGCTCGAGGTCCATGCAGAACTGCTCACCCATTCCAAGATGTTCTGTGGGTGTGCTGTCGTTGATTCGGTTACGGCGGAGCCTAACACCTCCGTGTGTGAAATCTGCACGGGGATGCCTGGTACGCTGCCCGTCATCAATCAGCGGGCGGTTGAA
Source organism: Anaerolineales bacterium (assembly GCA_050050255.1). Lineage (GTDB taxonomy): Bacteria > Chloroflexota > Anaerolineae > Anaerolineales > E44-bin32 > E44-bin32. The sequence continues at coordinate 7,313 of JASFUN010000045.1, forward strand.
TACGCTCTGCGTGTTGCGCTCGCGCTGGAATGTTCTATCTCCAAAACGAGCGTCTTCGCCCGTAAAAATTACTTCTACCCGGATCTGCCTAAGGGCTACCAGATTTCTCAATACGAACTCCCTCTCGCCACGAACGGGAACCTTCCGATAGAGGTGGATGGCGATCAGAAAATCATCCGCATCCGACGGGTTCACCTGGAGGAGGACACCGGCAAGCTGGACCACCGCGACGGATACTCCCTCGTTGATTACAACCGCTCCGGGGTCCCCCTGCTTGAGATCGTCAGCGAGCCCGATCTCAACTCTGTGGAGCAGGTCAAAGCATACGCCACAGCACTCCGCTCGCTCCTTCGCTACCTCGAAGTGAACAGCGGAGACATGGAAAAAGGCGTGATACGCTTCGAGGCGAATGTATCCGTGCTTGCCGAGGGGGAAAGTGAACTCGGCACAAGGACGGAAATTAAAAATCTCAATTCATTCCGCTCGATGGTCCGGGCAATCGAATACGAAATTGAACGTCAATCATCCATCCTCGCCTCCGGGGGCGAAGTCCTGCAGGAAACGCTGGGATGGGATGAATCGGAGGCGAAGACCCACCCCCAGCGCAGCAAAGAGGAAGCGCACGATTATCGTTACTTCCCTGAACCAGATCTGCCCCCGTTAGAGCTGGATGATCCCTGGATAGAGTCGATTCGATCCGAACTTCCTGAACTTCCATATCAAAAAACCGAGCGTTTTGTTGAGGATCTGGGTCTATCCCATTACACCGCCAGTGTAATTGCTGCAGATAAGCCCATCGCCGAATTTTTCGAAGCTGCATTGAAACGCTCTCCTTCAGCACCTGCGGATAAAATCGCAAACTGGAT
>JASFUN010000046.1:0-8174 GCA_050050255.1 Anaerolineales bacterium
TGGGAACAGCTTCAAACCGACCCCCTGGCGGTTGATGAAAGCTGGATCAATCGTTTCCTGAATGGGCTGCCCTACAAGTTGACCCCGGCCCAGCAGCGTGCGGTCACGGATATCCGCACGGATCTCACTTCGAACACACCCATGAACCGGCTGCTTCAGGGTGATGTCGGTTCAGGAAAAACCGTCGTCGCTGCCGTCGGCATCGGGATCGCACACGCGAACGGCGCCCAGTCAGCATTTATGGCCCCGACGAGCATCCTTGCGGAACAGCATTACCGCACCCTTCTCGACCTGCTGCCAACTACGACAGACATCGAGCGTGATCACATCCGGCTGCTTATTGGAGCTACACCTGAAAGCGAGAAGGAAGAGATCCGCAGCCAACTGGAAGCGGGTGAGCTTGCGGTTGTCGTGGGAACGCATGCACTGATCGAGGATCCGATTCGTTTCCAGAAACTCGGTTATGTCATCATAGACGAGCAGCACCGTTTCGGCGTCGAACAGCGCGCCCGCTTGAGAGATAAAGGTGACAACCCCAACTTGCTCGTGATGACCGCGACGCCGATACCCCGCTCGCTCGCGCTCACGATCTACGGCGACCTCGAGCTTAGCGTTCTTGACGAGATGCCTCCTGGCCGGCAGGTTGTCGAGACGCGCGTCATGTTCCCGCGCGAACGCAACCGGGCGTACAATTTCATCCGCAGTCAGCTGGAGGAGGGTTTCCAGGCTTTCATCATCTTCCCGCTGGTCGAAGGGACGGATAAGGTCCAAACGAAGGCAGCTGTGGATGAGCATGCCAAGATTCAGGACGAGATCTTCCCGAGCTATAACGTCGGTTTGCTCCATGGTAGATTGAAACAGGACGAGAAAGACGCGGTCATGGAGAAATTCCGGTCCGGGGATCTGCACGTACTGGTCTCTACATCCGTCGTCGAGGTCGGCGTCGACATTCCCAACGCGACCGTGATGCTCGTCGAAGGTGCGAACCACTTCGGGCTTGCCCAACTCCACCAATTCCGGGGGCGGGTAGGAAGAGGGTCAGCGCAGAGTTACTGTCTGCTCATCCCGGATCATCCGGATGACACCCAGAACGAGCGCTTGAAAGCAATGGCAACGACCTCAGACGGTTTCCGCCTGGCGGAAATGGACCTGGATTACAGAGGGCCCGGAGATTTTCTGGGCTCGCGCCAATCGGGATTCGCTGAGTTCAGGATGGCGGAATTGACAGATATTCAATTAATTGAGAAGGCAAGGAAACAGGCCCAACGCATCTTCAGTGAAGACCCTGAGTTGCGCGAACCAGAACACCATCTGCTTGCAAAGGAGCTGGACCGGCTCTGGACGATTGAAAAGGGAGAAATTAGCTGATGATACGCGCCGTTTTTCCAGGCACATTCGACCCAATCCACTTCGGTCATATCGACATTGCTCGCCGGGCTGTGCGCTTCGTAGATGAACTGATTCTTGCGGTGTACGACAACCCACCCAAGAACGTGATCTTCTCTGCCGAGGAGCGTCTTGCACTGGCCGAGGAGACTTTCAAGGATAACCCGAAGATCGTCCCACGCATCTTCGGTGGTCTGATCGTGGAGTACTGTCAGGAAGTTGGCTCCGAGTTGATCGTGCGCGGCTTGCGTGTTTTTTCAGATTTTGAACATGAGTTTCGCATGGCGTTGACCAATCACCGCCTTGCACCGAATATCGACGTCGTCGCCTTCATCACCAGCGAGGAACACAGTTTCCTGACCGGCAGCACGGTAAAGGAAGTCGCTTCGTTGGGGGGTGATGTCAGCGGATTCGTCCCCCCTCATGTGGAGAAGGCGATTAGAATGCGCTTCAATGAACTTGGCGACGATGGACCAAATGTCGTTCCAATGACATCTTTGAGGGACTGATTGCAGTTGCCCCAAATTAGCCTTTGGTGTACGCTTCGGCCCAAACCTTGCACCCTGGTGGAGGGGTCCCTCTAACCTGCTAGACGGACCGGAGGAACTGGTATGGACATCCTACACCTGGTGGATCGGTTGGAAGAGTTGTTCAACGAAAGCAGGCCGATCCCCCTGACACATAGTGTCATTGTGGATGAAGATCGCATGCTCGAGATCATCGATCAAATGCGCATCTCCGTCCCGGACGAAGTCAAAAAAGCGCAGCAGGTGCTCGCGCAGCGAGACCGCGTCCTGGCGCAGGCTCAGGAGGAAGCGAACCGAACGGTGAAAATCGCCAAGGAGAAGGGAGACGAGATCATCTCCCGCGACGCCATCGTCGACGGCGCCCAGGCTCGCGCTGAGCAGATCATCGCCCAGGCCCGGGCTGATGCTGAAGCCTTGCGGATGGAAGCCGATGAATACATCATCGAGGCGTTGGGCGCCCTGGAGAGCGAGCTGACCCGGCTGCTCAACCAGGCCCGCAATGGAATAGCCAAATTAAACGTTGAGAAACAGCGCTTCGTCGAAAGTGACGTCGAAGGACCACCCGAGGCAGAAGAACAACCCCAATCTACAGAAGAAGTCTAGCCATTGCGACACACCTAAGTAAAAAAAGACCAGGCAGGTGCCTGGTCTTTTCTTATTGGTAAGATACTGTGTCAGTCGCTGCCACCCTTGTGTGCTGTCTCCTCGGTGCCTGCGGGGACAATCTTGTGCTCCGCATGGACTCGATCACGGATGATCTCAACGAACTGCCGGAAGAGCGGGTGTGGCCGATTTGGCCTGGACAGGAATTCGGGATGGAATTGACTTCCAACCATGAACGGATGATCGCGATATTCAGCAATCTCAACCAGACGTCCATTAGGAGATTGCCCCGAAAATTCCATTCCGTGCTGATTGAATATCTCTCGATAGGTATTGTTGAATTCAAAACGGTGGCGGTGACGTTCATGGACAAGCGCTTGTTGGTAGGCACGCTCAGCCATGGTGCCTTCAGCAATTTTGCAAGGATAGAGACCTAATCGCATCGTGCCACCCATTTCCCCGATACCGCGCTGCTCGGGGAGCAGGTCGATCACGGGGTGCGGCGTGTTGCGGTCGAATTCAGTTGAATTGACATCTTCAGTTCCGAGAACATGGCGTCCAAACTCGATCACCATGACCTGCATGCCCAGGCATAATCCCAGGTAGGGGATCTTGTTCTCACGGGCGTAACGGGCGGCCTGGATTTTTCCCTCAATCCCGCGTGAACCGAAGCCACCAGGAACGATGATGCCATCTGCCGCTTCGAGTTCGCTCCAGCCGCGTCCCTTCTCCAGTTCCGCCGAATGTAGCCAGAGCATCTCCACTTCGACGCCTGCTGAAAGAGCTGCGTGAGTCACGGCTTCACGGACGCTCATGTAGGCATCCTGGAGTTCGACGTACTTGCCAACCAAGGCGATACGCACGTGTGGGCGCTCGGTCCTTTCCTGGGCAACAAGGCTCTGCCATTCCCGCCAATCGGGCTTCTGGCGAGATTCGAGACCGAGACGCTCCATCACATAATCCCCGACGCCTTCCTGTTCTAGCAGCAGCGGCACCTCGTAGAGGATCTCCGCCGTTGTCAGCGGGATCACGGCCCGTGCCTCAACGTCACAGAACAAGGCGATCTTTTCACGCAGCTCTGCCCCCATTTGATGGTCAGCGCGGGCTACGATGAGGTCTGGCTGGATGCCGATCGAACGCAGTTCACGCACGGAATGCTGCGTCGGTTTCGTCTTGAGCTCGGAAGTTGCACCGATGTACGGAAGCCAGGTTGCGTGGATGTAGAGCGAATTCTCACGCCCGACCTCAGCGCGCATTTGCCGCAGCGCCTCCAGAAATGGCAGCGATTCGATATCACCAACGGTGCCACCGACTTCGACGATCACGATCTCGGCCTTCGTTGACTCAGGCACGATCGTTATTCGCCGTTTAATCTCATTAGTTACGTGCGGGATAACCTGAATCGTCCCTCCCAGGAAATCGCCGCGCCGCTCACGGGCGATCACCTCGGAATAAATCTGCCCTGTTGTCACGTTGCAGACGGAGGTCAGGCTTGTATCAATGAAGCGCTCGTAATGTCCCAGATCGAGGTCCGTCTCGGCTCCGTCATCGAGCACAAAGACCTCACCGTGCTGATACGGGCTCATCGTCCCCGGATCCACGTTTATGTAAGGATCAAGCTTCTGAATGGATACCTTGTAACCGCGCTCTTTGAGCACTTTGCCCAACGCCGCAGCCGTGACGCCTTTGCCAACCGAACTGAGCACACCACCGGTTAGAAAAATATATTTGTCCATTGTCCTACCTCCTACCAGCTTTGCGTGCTTAAAGTGCAGTGGGGAGGGCATATCCGGGGCTGCCCTCCCCACTATCCTGGATCGAGTGCTCTGTGCCTTCCCGGCCAGTCACCGGTCTCACAAGAGTTTCTCCAGATCCGTGGCCGCCCGTCTCATTTCCAGAAAAACCAGCCCGAGCTTGGCCTGCTTCCGAGACAACACGGTGAGCACCGCGTCGGCGCCGATGGCGGTCAACAGGACATAACCACCATCGCCGTGGATGTATACCTCATCAAGATAGCCCCGCCCCAGTTCACCCGCGATGCGCTCACCCAGGCTGAGCATCGCTGCGGACATTGCTGACACACGATCCTCTTCGACGTTGGCAGGGAGCGCGGCTGCGATCGTTAATCCATCTACGCTCACGACCGCAGAAGCTTCTACATCTGGGGTGTTCGCCTGCAAATCTTTCAGGCGTTCAACCATCGCATCATGTGTGCTTCGATCCATGTACGGCTCCCGCTTCTCGACAACCTCGGAAGTCTATCACAGCCAAATTTCACGGGCAAGCAAGGTCAGACTTCAAAATTGGAATTTTACGTTTGCTGTAGATCAACTCTTCTGCAAGCCCGGTAAGAGGTGCACAAGCATGCGCCCGGCATCCAGATCCACATCCAGGATCACATCCTCGATCGCAGGTAGAAGTATTTCCTCACCCGATCCGCTTCGGACAATGTAGACGTCGTTCGCCCCAGTTTCGAGGATATTAACCACTTCTCCTAAGATCCCACCCGCTTCGTTTTCCACTCGAAGGCCCAGAATTTGCCAATAGTAATACTCATGCTCCTGCAGCGGTTCACTATCCTGGTAGCTGAGCTTGACATCCAGATCGCGGAACTGTTCTGCTTGATCGCGATCATCGATCCCTTCAAGCGTGATCAGGAATCGTTTGCGGTGCGGCCGGAAATTCAAAATCTCGAAAGCCCGATCGTAGTCCCCGATGAAGACAACCGATCCTGGTTGAAGAGATTCAATCACTTTAGAATCGGGCTCAACGACCAGGGTACCGCGCACTCCATGGGGACGCACAACGCGCCCGACAACCAGATGCTCTGGTGGCTGCCGGGCGCCTTGATCTAGTTCACTTGATGATTGATTTGGATCCATGCCGCTCTAGACGATATCCAGCGAGGCTCTCTTCCCGTCGCGGATAGCGGCCACCCTGAGTAAGGTGCGCATGGCGTTGGCGACCCGCCCTTTCCGGCCGATCACCCTTCCCATGTCCTCTTCAGCGACGGAGAGCTCAAGCTGCACGTTCCGTCCACGCTCCTCCTCATGGACCCACACTTCGGTGGGGTCGTCGACGATCGATTTTGCGATGAATTCAATCAGAGACTTCATAGCGATTTCGCTTTCCTTGTCCAAAGACCATCCAGAGAGCAAATGTGGCCAGGCAGGCTATTCCTTTGCTTCCCCCTCGTCAGCTTCCTCGGGTTCAACAGCCTCCCCCTCGTCTTCGCTCTGCTCGTCAGCCTCTTCCGGCTCGTCCTCAGCCTCTTCAGCTTCAGCCTCAGCCCCCTCATCTTCGGATCCTTCATCCACCTCGGCTTCAGCTTCCACGTCTGCCTTGGTTTCCGGCTCTGCTTCTTCCTCAGCCTCTTCAGCCTTTTCCTCTTCAGTTTCTGCAGGCTTGTCAGCCTCGTCATCAGCGGAGGCTTGAGCTTCTTCTACAGCCTGGCCTTCATCCTGAGGTTCATCTTCTTCAGGCTCAACTTCAGCCTGTGGAGCTTCATCAGCTTCAGGCTCAACCTCTGCCTGTTCTGCTTCTTCAGCTTCAGGTTCAACCTCTGCCTGTGCAGCTTCTTCAGCTTCCGCCTCGGCCTGCTCAGCCTTGCGACGGGCCTTTCCTTTCTTCTTGCGCTTCCCGATCAGATCGTCTCGACGCGTTCTCGGATCGACCTCCTGGAATGATTCCTCGGCTTCCTTGAGCAGCACCTCGAGGTCCTCACCGGACTTAAAACGCTCCCAGCGTTCCCAGGTGCCCAGCGCGCGCAACGCATCGACGACAGCGTTGCTTGGCTGTGCGCCATTTTTCATCCAGTGGAACAGGCGAGCTTCATCGACGACGACCGTCGAGGGCTCCGTCCGTGGATTGTAATGACCCAGGATTTCCAGAAAACGACCATCGCGCGGCGCCTCTTTCTCTGCCGCGACGATTCGGAAACTAGCCTGGTTTCGGGATCCTACCCGACGTAATCTTATTCGAACCATGATTCTTCCCTCTTCTTCTATAGTATTTTCTTACGATCTGGCTTCCACACGTTTTGAGGGATTGCCTTGGAAGGAAGGCAGGAAACGCGTGGATTGGACAGATCTACATTTTACTGCAGCCATGAGCCTGGATTTGGCAGGCCGCGCTTTCCAATTTGCTTGAACAACTTCCGCATCTGACGGTATTGACGAAGAAGTTGATTGACTTCCTGTACGCTCGTTCCGGACCCGGATGCAATGCGACGCTTACGACTTGCGTTGAGGACTTGGGGTTTGCGTCTTTCCTCCAGAGTCATTGAGCTTAATATTGCTTGCGTATATCGGATGCGCTCTTCAGCCTCTTGATGATCGACGTCCAACTGCTTCCCGGCCAGCCCGGATGGCAGCATGTCGATGATTTTTCCGATTGGCCCCATATTGCGCATCATCTTTAGTTGTTCAGCGAAATCCTCCAACGTGAATTCACCTGCCAGCAACCGTTCAGCCTGCTTCTCAGCTTGCTCGACCTCGACCGCATCCTGGGCTTTCTCAATGATCGTCATCACATCGCCCATTCCCATGATGCGGGAAGCTAAGCGATCAGGTTCGAATCGCTGGAGCGCATCGCGACTCTCGCCGATCCCGATGTACTTGATGGGAACACCGGTTATCGTGCGCATTGAGATCGCCGCTCCACCGCGTGCGTCCCCATCCATTTTCGTTAAGATGAGGCCCGAGAGTTCCAATCTTTCAAGGAAACCCTGGGCGATCCGAACCGCCTCTTGGCCCGTCATTGCATCGGCTACCAGGAGAATTTCAGTGGGCGCGATCGCGTCCTGGATCTGCTGGACTTCGTCCATCATCGTTTCATCGATCTGATGTCGACCTGCCGTATCGATGATCGCGACGGATGCGCCTGCATTCGCAGCTCGCTCTACACCACTTTGTACCAACTCGGGAGGCTTCAACCCTGGATCGGTGAAGACTGGGATTCCAATCTCCTCTCCAAGAATTTCAAGCTGCTCAACCGCAGCTGGCCGGTAAGGATCCGCAGCGACCAGCCAGACCCGTTCGCCCTCCATCTTTAGCTGGCGGGCGAGCTTGGCAGCTGTGGTCGTCTTGCCCGAACCCTGCAAGCCTACGAGCAAGATCACGCGCGGCTTCGCCCCTTTCAACTCGAGCGAGGCCGGCTCTCCAAGCGTGCTTACTAGCTCATTATGCAATATCTGGATGACCTGCTGGGCTGGATTGAGTGACTTTGAAATCTCAACGCTCAAAGCCTTCTCCCGAACCGTTGCAAGCAAGTCCTTCACTACCTGGTAATGTACGTCCGCTTCAAGAAGCGCCATGCGGATCTCCCGCAGCGCTGCATCGATGTCCTCTGGCTTTAGGGTGCCGTGACCCCGCAGCCCGCGGAATACCTCCTGAAGCCGGTTTGTAAGCGTTTCAAACACAGAATGCGCAATCCTCAAACACACAAGCCGCCGATCGGGCCTCAATTGGGCGACGATCGGCCGGCGCAACTACGCCGTATTCGGCCAATACGCATCGAGCATTGTAGCCTGCTGGGAAGTGACGGTCAAGGGCTCAACTGATGCGCAGCACTAAAAATCTCCCTGCCGAGCCCTTCCGCTTCGTACGGCGCGGCACCTTCGAGGACCACCACGACGACCCAGAATCGATCCCGGCTTTC
>JASFUN010000047.1:0-8174 GCA_050050255.1 Anaerolineales bacterium
CCCTGCCCTTTAAACGGTTTGCGAAATATCTTCATCCCGGCTACGTAGTTACGCCTCCGATAGGCTAAGTCACACCCGATAGAATCCTTGTCGGGTTGAATAAAGTTTATATGTTGAAGGGCTTGGTTGGCCTTACAATCGGCTTACGACGTTTGGAGAACTACTTGCCGGGGAATAAGAGGGATCCAGGGGCCGTCAATCTTCCAGGCGGTACCCATAACCACGCATGGTTATCAACCGTTCAGGAGCGGAAGGATCATTTTCAATTTTCTTGCGCAGGAGCCAGATGTAGCGTCGCAAGACGCTGCTTGAGCTTGAGCGGTTCTTCCCCCAAACGATAGAACTCAATTCTTCCTTTGATACTGCGTCACCGGCTCGTTCAGCCAGGGCTGTAAGCAACCTGAATTCGGTCGGGGTTAGCTCCAGGGATTTTTCACCCAGATGTGCCTCCCGCTTGCGTGGATCGATCACTAGATCCGCTACAACGTACGGCGCTTCACCCTCCTGCTGGGATGCGGATCGGGCGATAACCGCGTTAATCCTTGCAGCTAGTTCAGCCAGGCTGAAAGGCTTAGTGACATAATCATCAACGCCCAGGCGGAATCCACGCAGCTTATCGGCTTCCGAGGTCTTGGCCGTGAGCATAATCACCGGGACGTCTGCAAGTTCCCGCAGTCGAGCACAGACCTCCCACCCATCCATGCCTGGCATCATGACGTCCAGCACGACGATATCGGGTCTCTCCTGGTAGAACTTTCGCAGCGCATCCTGGCCGCGATCCGCCCCGATGACGTGGAAACCCTCGTCCTCGAAATAACTCGCCATGAAGTTCAACAATGTGGTGTCGTCGTCTACAAGCAGGATGCGCGTGCTCATACTCTCTCCGCCTTTTGAAGCTGGAATTCAATGCTGGTGCCCATGCCTGCTTCGGAAACGATGCAAACACTTCCATCCATCGCCTCGACGAAGCGGCGCACCATCGGCAGCCCCAAGCCATGCCCGTATACTTCGCGCGCGTCGCTTGGATCAAGCCTGTGGAACATCTCGAAGACTTTTTCATGCTCTTCTTCCGGGATCCCGGGTCCTTCATCCCGAACAGCTACGATGATACGATCACCCTCTTCAACCGCGCTCACCCTGACCTCTCCTGCTGGTGCATATTTCAGGCTGTTATCCATCAAATGAAAGAACACACTGACCAGAGCGCGTTGATCGGCCAGAACGGGAGCTAGATCCTGTGCAATTCTGATTTGAACACGTTCCAATTCATCGGTCGGCGATAAACGCGCACGCGCCGCCTGGGCGCATTCTTGCAGCTCAATCGGAAGCATCTCAAACTGAACCCCACCTGCTTCGAGAGCGGAGAGGTCCAGTATGGTTTCGACAAAATACATGAGCCTGTAAATTTCAGCCTGGACAAGCTCCAACGACCTATGTGTCTTCTGGCTGAGTTCTGGTCCGTGCTCAAGCACCAACTCAATGCCGCTGCGGATGTTTGTCAGAGGCGCACGGAGTTCATGCGATACAAGTGCGACGAACTCACTTTTCAATTGGTCCAGCGTTTTAAGTTCCTCATTCAACCGGGCGAGATCCTCGATCGTGTCCTGCAGTTCATCGGTTCGGTCAGCGACTTTTTGTTCCAATTCAGCGTTCAATTTGGATAATTCAAGTCTCGCCGCACCCACTTCTTGCAGCGCTTCACGCAGCTGGTCTTCACGATCACGGACCGGGGAGAGGTCGTGCGCAGTGCCCGCAAGGAACACCCCTCCCCAGCGGATGTTTTCAAATGGACTTAGCGATACTAAAGCCGGAAAACGAGATCCATCACTGCGGATTAGCTCAACCTCCCCGCTCCATCCGCTCTGGGAGGCATTTTCAAGTATCTCTGAAAGGTCACCCGGCTCAGGATCTTCGAAGCTCATAAAATGCGATATATGCATGTCTTCATCCGCCTCGGACGAGCTTGCCAGCAAATCATCCAGTGCGGGGTTAGCCATTCGAAGCTCTCCATCCGAGCTGCATATGAAGGCGACATCCTTGGTTGCATTCACTAAAGCCTTGAACTGGCGCATCTCCTGCTGCCCCATGATTGTCCCCTGACGGGCGAACATGAGCAGCGTTAAAAGCCCCGCGCCAGCGACTCCAAACCAATCAGGTTCTCTTGAGATCCACCAATCAAAAAAAATGAGAACCATGGCCGACAACATAAAAGCTATCGGCATTAAGTAATTTAGAATCGAACCCCATTTCGAGACAGGACGCGATCTTGCGCTCCTTGAAGAGTGAACAGCTATGCCGGGTTGGCTGGCAATAAAACTAACCAGGCTAATCGCAACCATCCTCCCGATCCACACAGTCTCTGAAGGCTCTGGAACCTGGATGATGAGCCTGTAGGCATCAATTACATCCGTGACGCCAAGGATCAGGAATGACAACATTAAATAAAGGGGTACTTTGACGAGAGAAGAGAACTCAAGGATTAATACCGCCCGGGCAATTAACACAAGCGAGAAGATATCGAGGAAAGGCGTTAAGTAGGCCCAGAAGATTTGCGGCAATGAGGCTGATTGCTGGATCAAAGATGGTTTCAGTAAGGACAGCCAGGCGATGCTCAAAATACTGAGCAAGATAATCTGGACGTCAAGGCCCTCCCGCACGAAGCCTTCATATTCGGTGCTTGCCCGTGGATAGTATGTCACCGCAAAGATGATGGCGAAGTAGCCTGAGAGGCGCAGCAAGTGTGAGAATGAGGGGATATTCGGTGCTGCGCCGGTGACGATGCGTTGCACAAGCCAAACCATATCAGCCAGCAACCAGAGCAGCAGACCTGCCCCGAGCAGCCGCCAGAACCTGTGTAGATGCGATCCATCCGAAATACGTATCTGATAAACCGCAGCCCTCACAGCCAAGAAGCGGATGATTAGCAGCAAGCTCGCCGGAAGGAGGGGTACTTCAACGACGTCTGGGATCGTGATCACGGTGATCAGATACAAAGCGATGAGGATCGCTGCTAATGCAGGCCAGAAACGGACCTGGGTGAATGACTCGCGGCTATCTAACTGCATCAATTGTATTTTAGGTTGGCCCAAGCGGGCATGCAAGAATTAGACATTCGCGTCGTTCCTCATCACGAAAATCCTATATCCGTGTCGTCGGGGTCTTTCCCGAGCCTGTGCAAGCGAGTAATAAAAGAGATCGCAGTACGCAATTTCACAAAGCGCACTGCGATCTCGATCGGTTGCCGTTTTCCGGCCGCTCAGTCGTACTCGATATCCGTCGCGGTCGGCGTGATCGTAGGTATCACTGTTTCAGTTGCTGTGACCGTCGGCGCCGCCGTGTTAGTAATCGTCGGGGTCGGCGTCTTGGTCGGCGTACGCGTCGGGGACGGCGTTAGCGTTACCGTCGGCGTAAGCGTCCTTGTCGGCGTGAGCGTCCGCGTCGGCGTATAGGTCGGCGTTGGGAATGTGACTGGACTCGCCGGCCGGCTGAGATTGCAGCTTGGATCGCTGAACGTAACGGAAAAGCCGAAGTTTCCAGCGCTTAAATTCAATGGCGGATCGTTGAAGTGACCCTCAAAACCACCATCCCAATCGATGTAGATGCTGTTGCTGCTGTTCACGGCAGAGTTGAAGGCGCCTGTAGAGGTTGTGGAAGTGTAGTCATCCCCACCATAGACCTGACTGCCGTTCCATTGTATATAATCAACATGTTCACCCCAACCGTAGAGGTTGGAAGCAGCGTTGAGAGGTCCCCAATCGATCGTAATGCCTGTGATCCGCAACCCCGGATAGCTCGTGTTGCTCACGCCCAATCTCAAGCGCCCATAGTTATCGAACGATGTCGATCCAAAATGAACACCCGAACAAGACGGCGTTGGGGTGACGGTCGGCGTGTTGGTGGGAGGAGGTGTCACCGTCACCGTCGGCGAAGTAGTGGGCGTTGGGGTTTGCGTCTGCGTCGGAGTAGCCGTCGGCGCATCGTACGAGATAGATGCAGATACGTTGCAGATGTAATCAAACGTCAGCGTCGTGGAGTAATCACCGTAGATCAACCCGCCCGGGACGTTATCGAAATCCGCCTCCCAGATGAGCTGCGCAAACGGCGCGTGCGGGTAAGAGGCCGGATTGGCTGGCCCTGCACTGGTCGGTGAATCTGGATCGTCACCCGGATAATACTGGGAGAAGTTATACCTTGCCTCGTTGAAATACTCTAATGGGGAAAGCTCCTCCCAAAATGTATTCGACCCGGTGAGGTGAATCGTATTAGGGTTGTTGTTGCGCACGATCATGCGCAGCTTATCGCCCGAGCGATAGAAGCTGTTCACGAGGATATCCGAACAGTCCGGCGTGGGTGTGACAGTCGTCGTCGGTGTGTTTGTCGGCGTGGGGGTCGGCGGCACATCGATTGTAAATTGGACCGCTTTGACCACGCTGCTGACGCCCTCATCATCGACCGCCCATACCCTGAAGCGATGAAGTCCGGATTGCATGACCGAACCGCTGGGCCAGTTGCCATCCGTAACCGGGTGCTCATTACAGGATGAACTGCCGCCAAACCCGCAGAACATTGAGGCCGATTCCACGTGTGTGTAGATATCCGTCTGCCATGCTCCCAGTCCGGCATCCCAATAGTCTAAATGGAACTCTACGCGTCCGGGTGGACCGGTCAGGTCATCGTCGATCCCCTGGCCGTCATAGCCAGATCCAGCGCAGCTGACCGGATCAGCATTGTCCGGGTCGTAGGCTGTCGCCCAGGATTGAACTTTTTCGGCTGACGTGTAGTTATGGCCTCCCGGCGGCAGTTGGATCTCCACCACCGGCGGAACCTTGCACAGCGTTGGTGAATTTGTCGGCGTAGCCGTTTTGGTCGGCGTGTTCGTGGGCGTTGGGGTGATCGTGGCTGTCCAGGTCGCGGCCGATAACGTCGCCGGCAGACCGACGACGCGCGCCACCCTGAACTGCTCGACGATGCCTTCTCGCCTGGCGGTTAAGTGAATGTGCGGGAGCCAGTTGCTCAGGATCGGAACGATGAGCGGATGTTCGAAATCCACCGTCACGGAAACACGGTCGCCGGGACCGCCGGGATGTTCCTCTTCCGTGCCCGGTGAGCTGGCGAGCTCACACCAGGAATCCAATCCGGCTGCAGGAATCGAGTCGTGGTAGACGTAATCCTGGGTCGCACCCGTTTTATGGTTTGAGCAGATGGAAATGTTAAAATGCCCGCGTGTGCCTTCCGGAGCTGTCTCATCCCTCAAGATGCCAACTGCGCCGGCTCGTGCAGCATCATCGATGGAGGGCAGCCGGGCAAGATTCCTTTCATCGTATCGCCCTGTTCCTTCGCATGCTTCCGTCCCGGTATCAGGGCCATCCACACAATATGTGTCGTCGTATTCGCCAGTGACTGCAAACCTCACACCAAACCGTGCACCGTTCTCCACCGCCAGCCAGGCGTGCAGTAGACGCGCCAATTCGATGATCACGAAGATCGTGATCAGCATTACAGGCAAGACGAGCGCGAATTCAACCAGGGTTTGCCCCCGGAATCTTACAGGTCTTTTGAACAGTATCGTTTTCGATCTGGCTGGCAGGTGTTTCATAGCTCTTCTCTCAATGTTCTAATGAGTAATCCGGGTGAAGATACGTGATGCAATCGCCTCAAAAACCGGTAACAGCTGGGCACCTGATGGGGAAAAATAGTAATTCCCACATGAAGTCCCTTTAGGAAGCCAATTGCCGGAGGAGTCTTTGCAGGGGTTCGTGGCCGGGTTGCCATCATCGCCTACAGCGGCGATGAAGCGCAGCAATTTCTCCCCCTGATCCTCCTCACAGCCGCCCGGGTATGTACCCGGGTCACATTTTTCATTCTTGATCAGCGTGTCTCCAAGCCCAATTGTAAACACAACCGCCCCCTGCCCAGGGCTGGAGCAGGTTGTTGTCGTTGAGGCGAACGAGATGCCTTCCGGGCAGCCCACGAAGTAGCCGGCTTCCACGGCGGCGTCTTCAGCATCAAAACCTGCGGAGCCCGGGCCTTCCTCGAACTCCGCATCACGGCAGAATGGTTGCACCCAGGTACCCGGAGGACAAATCGGGTTCCCCGAACTATCGCGTGCGGCGTTGGCGGATCCGTCACTCAGCAGGATCACGATCGGCACCGCCTCTTCTCGGAAGAAGGTCCCGAATTCATTGCCGGCCAAGGTGAGTCCATCGGCGATATTCGTCGATGTGCACGGCCCCGGGTCGGGAGGCATCGACGGGCAGCTGTACAGCTTGAAAACCGTCAGGTTGCCGATCGCTGAAGTGATCGCGCTTTCATTAGAGGTCAGGTCCGTGGGAGGTGGGTCAGGTGCAGTTCGGTCAAAGCTCACGACCGCCATACGGTCATAAGGAAAGGTCATGCGCCCGACGAGTGAGAGAGCCGCTGCGCGAACGTGCTCAAATGGTTCGCACTTCCCTTGAATGCCAGCGGCGGGGTATACGTCGTTGCAGTTGTCTGGGTCGCGGAAATAGTCATCGGGGAATCCCTCAACAGGATCCGACGTGGTTGAGCAATCGTCTTTATCGTCCACGTAGCCTAATCCGCCAGATAAGTTGACCTCCGCCCAGCGGTCATCATCGTATTCCGTAATGTCGTCGTGGTAGGGATCGCCCAGATCCTTATCTCCACACTCGGCATCATAAGCCATTGACTCGGAGGTGTCGATGACGAGCACCAGGTCGATGGATGCAGCCTCGGAAACGGCTTCTGCGTGAATATCCACTGCACCAAAGCCAATGATGGGCAGGAAGGTGAATTCCACCGGCATCGTCGCCTCGACGCGTATAAATTTCCTGGGCACCTCGGCGCTATCCGATGCCACGCCTCCCGTTGAATTGGGCGGGCCGTGCCAACCGTTGGAGTTCAAATCTTCAGGGCATAGATCCAGGTCATGATATGCGTTGGTGTTGGCAGCCGTCGGGTTGGTGAGATCACAGATGAAGACCTCCGCGTCGGCAGGGTTCAGACTGTTTAGATCTATGAATTCATCCGCTGCCGCTTCCATTTCGCTTACCGTGCGGCCCTCGCGGAATTGGTTCGCGGCTGCCAGCGAAGCGGAGTCGACCGCCCTCCTGAGGTGGCCGATCTGGATGAAGAGGATGCCAGCATCGACTGTGAGACCGATGAATGCAGCGAGCCCCACAAAGGCCAGGGCGATGAGAACCATCGCCTGTCCTTTCGAGCGGCGATCGGAAGAGAGCTTATGAGCTAGGAGTTGGAGTAGGTTCGGCATAGGTATTTGGCATTATGCTGTAGGCGTAGAGCGTAACCGGATCGGGCACGAATGCTCGGATCCATGGAAGCCCTAGCACCATGTGGTAGTCGTAGTATATTTCAACTGAAACCAGGCCGGAGGCAGGCGCACTGGTGGAAAGTTTGCTCTCAATATCAGCGGATGTATCGAGACCAGAACTCCTCGTGTTGTTTAGTGACACCTCCCCGGAATGGACATGCAGTAGACCCGAACAACCAGAGGTGTTCTGCGGCCAGCGTG
This sequence comes from Anaerolineales bacterium, assembly GCA_050050255.1. Lineage (GTDB taxonomy): Bacteria > Chloroflexota > Anaerolineae > Anaerolineales > E44-bin32 > E44-bin32. The sequence continues at coordinate 7,529 of JASFUN010000047.1, forward strand.
CGTCAACGGTGCCATTATCCAGCGCAGAATAGACCGAGATGATTACATCATCCGTCGCCGGGTTGAGCGTGATCTGCCCGCCTGAACCCAGATTTAACGCCTGCTGAGCGATCTGCTGGGCATTCAGATAGTACTGGCAATTGGGGTCATTAAAGCTCCCGCTTGCATCGTAGAGCGGATCACCATTGGCAGCAAACCTGGCCGATTCTCGAGCGGCGTCAATGATATCCAGGTAGTAGTTCAACATGAAGCCGAATTCAACCAGGCCGGAGAGCATCATCAGCAAGACCGGGAGCAGCACCATAAATTCCACGATGCTCTGCCCACGTGACTTCTTCCTTTTTCTGCTGCCCCGCCGAATGAACGGCATGAGTGAGCTTAACTTTCGCAAATCACACTCCTCTTCATCACATTTTTTCCCAGCAAGGCACTTCCATTATATGTCTCACCCATGGCCAGGTAGGTAGTACTGGAGGACCAAAACCGCATATTATCAGCGCCTAGATACGCCTTTGTAACGAAATAATAACAAAGTGCGGCTTATAGGCCGAGGAATCTAGCTGAGTATGGATCTCCAAGGAAGTAGACAAGCAATGCGCCGAGGATGAGGAAGGGACCATAGGGGATAGGCGTAAAGGCTTCGTAT
>JASFUN010000048.1:0-8147 GCA_050050255.1 Anaerolineales bacterium
GGTTTATGCAAGCCCGGCGAATGGCCAACGCACTCCTGGTACGCAGCCTATGCGCCATACGAAAACCCCGAAATTGCCGTGATCACCTTCATCTACTACGGAGGCGAGGGCGCGGTGACGGCTGCCCCTGTCGTGAAACAAATCCTCGACGCCTATTTCGAACTCAAGTCGATCGACATCGCACGGGCCCAGTAGTCCTGGTGTTCCATCATCGTGCGAACCAGATTCTGGCGTCGAGTCACCCTTGTACTTAACATAATTGAAGCTCTTCGTAAGGTTATCTGGCTTGTCGCACCAGATTCTCGTGCGTGCTATAATCGCAAATCAAGTGCACTATGGAGACTTCGCTGAATATTAAAGGCATCCAGCAAGGGCTTTTGATAACCATTCCAGAAGGCGATTGGCCCGTCGTCAGCGTGGATTTGCTGGCTGCAATCCATGAACGCGGGGAATTCTTTCAAGGTGCACGCGTGGCTTTGCAGATTGGCGAACGGGAGTTGAGCGCGGTCGAACTGGGACGGTTGCGGGACGCCCTTTCGGATGAAGGGGTCACGCTGTGGTCTGTATTGAGCGACAGCGAAGTGACCCAGCGCACCGCCGCAGATCTTGGCCTCGAGACCCGCTTAGAGAAGACCGCCCGCGAGGCGGATGAGGAAGCGGAGCCGTTCGACACCGCACTACCCGGTGAAGAGGCTGTGCTGGTAGAACGCACGCTTAGATCGGGCCACAGCATCCGTCATCATGGGCATGTTGTCATCATGGGTGATGTGAACCCCGGTGCCGAAATCATCGCTGGCGGTCACGTGCTGGTCTGGGGCAAATTGCGGGGTACTGTCCACGCTGGCGCAGCCGGTGATAAAGAAGCGATGGTGTGTGCGCTCGACCTGGCACCGACACAGTTGCGCATCGCTAACCTGATCAGCGTGTCGCCTAAAAAGCAAGGGGAGGCACGCCCCGAGCGTGCCTTCATCAAAGATGATCACATTGTAGCCGAACCGTGGCGTGAGCCCGATCGGCATTAGGCCTGACCTACAGGGAGTTGTAGATGAGCGCCAAAATTGTAACGATTACATCCGGGAAAGGCGGTGTTGGCAAGACGACGGCCACCGCCAATCTAGGCGTTGCGCTGGCTTCGACCGGCGCAAGCGTGGTATGCATCGATGCTGATATCGGACTTCGCAACCTGGACGTCGTCATGGGCCTGGAGAACCGCATCGTTTACGATTTCGTTGATGTCGTCGAGGGGCGTTGTAAGCTGCGCCAGGCCATGATCCGGGATAAGCGCCTGGAGCAACTGTACCTGATCCCTGCTGCTCAGACACGTGATAAAACTGCGGTTTCCCCCCAGGACATGATACGCCTTACCGACGAGCTGAGGGGCGAATACGATTGGGTCCTGATCGACTCCCCCGCGGGTATCGAACGCGGCTTCCGGAATGCTATCGCTCCGGCTGATACCGTTTTGATCATCACGAACCCGGAGGTCTCGGCAGTGCGTGACGCCGACCGCATCATCGGGCTCATCGAGGCAGAGGAAAAAGGACCCGGAAAATTGATCCTCAACCGGGTGAAACCGGAGATGGTCCGCAAGGGGGATATGCTTGGCACTGACGACATCCTGGAGATCCTGGCGATCGACCTGATTGGCATCGTCCCGGAGGATGAAGCCGTTCTCGTTGCAACGAACCAGGGTATCCCGGTCGCCGCCGACCCTGGCTCGAAGGCCGGGCGGGCGTTCCAGAACATCGCCCGCCGTCTGAGCGGCGAAGAAGTACCTTTCGAGAGCCTGGATGGCCGGGACGGTTTCTTCGGTCGGATTTCACGCTTGATGAAGGCGGGAGGCGAGGGATGAACTTCTTCGAAAAAGTAGGTCTGGGGAGATCCCGCAGCGCTAAAGACGCCAAGGAGCGTCTCCAGCTGGTGTTGATCCATGACCGTGCAGGCCTTTCCCCTGGAAGGCTTGAAGCGTTGAAGGATGACCTCATCGACGTTATCAGCAAACATGTGGAAATCGATAGGGATCTCGTTGAGATCGCCTTGACCAAGGATAGGGATCGCCAGCGCTTGGTGGCGGACATCCCGCTCGCACCACCACGCAGACGGCGGTAAACCTCAAGAAATACGCATGCAATCAACCCGAATCTGGCGCCATTTTGATGTGTGGCTTTTAGCCGCAGTTGCCCTGCTGACCATAGCCGGTGTGGCTATGATCCAGTCGGCTATCGCCGGCAATGAATTCCTTATCGAACAGGATACGGTGCCACGCCAAATCATATACGGCACGGCCGGATTTGTGATTTTATTCCTGACCGCAGCTATCGACTACCGCCTGTGGTCGGCCGTATCGCGATTCCTCTACTTCTTCATCCTTGTTTTTCTGGCCATGATCCCCACCGCCGGCATCGTCGGTTTCGGTTCTGCCCGCTGGTTTCAGTTGGGCATCGTGACGGTGCAGCCCTCCGAGCTGGCCAAGATATTCATGATCCTTGTGATGGCGGATTACCTGGCCAAAAACCAGTACCGGCTGCACCAACTCAAGATTGTGCTGCGCAGCTTGCTGCTGGTCGGCGTGCCTGCTTTCCTCGTGTTTGTGCAGCCCGACCTCAGCACTTCCATCGTCCTCGGCGTGATCTGGGTCGCGCTACTGTGGGCTGCCGGCGCCCAGCTGAAACATTTCGCCGTCTTGACCGGGATAGGTATGCTCTCCCCCCTGATCGCCTGGCCGTTCTTGCAAACTTACCAGAAGGCGCGCATTATCACCTTCCTCTTCCCCGATCCGGAGGCAGGCTTTGGCGCGACCTACAACGTCAACCAGGCTCTGATTGCGATCGGCTCCGGCGGCATCTTCGGGCAGGGTTATGGCAGCGGAACGCAGGTGCAGCTTCGTTTCCTGAAAGTGCGCCACACGGACTTTATCTTCTCGGCCACTGCGGAGGAGCTGGGGTTCATCGGCGCAGTGGTTTTCATGCTGCTCTTTGCATTCGTCATCATCCGCTGCCTCAGGGCCGCCAGCATGGCTCGCGACCTTTACGGCGCGCTGATATGTTACGGGGTGGCTATCTTGCTCTTCTTCCAGGGCTTCTTCAACATCGGCGTGAACCTCAACGTATTTCCTGTTTCTGGCCTGCCGCTCCCGTTTCTTAGTTATGGCGGTTCCTCACTTTTAACCAGCCTGCTCGCCATAGGCCTGGTAGAAAGTGTTATCCTCCGTCATAAGCAGATCGAACTTTAGCACTCCATAAGATAGAGGTAATCCATGATGTCAACCCAACCCGCGCGCGTCCGCTTTGCTCCCTCCCCGACAGGCCGGTTGCATATCGGAGGCGCGCGTACGGCTTTGTACGACTATCTTTTCGCCAGGAAGACCGGCGGGCAGTTCATACTGCGCATCGAGGACACTGATCAAAAACGCTACGATCCTGCAGCTGAGCAGGAGTTCGTTGAAACCCTGCAATGGTTGGGGCTCGAGTGGGATGAAGGACCGGACAAAGGCGGGCCCTACGCACCCTACCGACAGTCGGAACGGTTCGAGATCTACCAGGAGCACATCCAGCAGCTTATTGACATGGGCTCCGCTTACTACTGCTTCTGTTCGCCGGAGCGCCTTCAACAAGTGCGAGAGCTCCAGAAGAAACGGAAGGAACCGCCGCACTATGACGGCCACTGCAGGTCGATCCCGCCAGATGAAGCCCGGGCGCGCGTCGAAGCCGGCGACGAAGCCGTCGTCCGCTTCAAGGTGCCTGAAGGTGGAGAGACAACCGGCGTGGACCTGCTGCGCGGCGAGATCACGGTGGATAACTCCAGCATCGACGATTACATCCTGCTTAAATCTTCAGGCATGCCGGTTTACCATTTCGCGGCCATCCTCGATGATCATCTCATGGGCATCACGCATGTGCTGCGTGGGTCGGAGTGGCTCCCCACTTTCCCGCTGCATGTCCTCATCTACGAGGCTTACGGATGGGAGCAGCCTATCTGGGTCCACCTCTCGGTGCTGCTCAACCCGAGCGGCAAAGGCAAGTTGAGCAAACGTGACATGGGAGATCAGAAGGAAGGCGCCAAAGCCGTCTTCACGCTAGACTTGAGGGAAATGGGCTACCTTCCCGAGGCGGTGTTGAACTGGATTGGCTTGATGGGCTGGTCCTACGATGATCACCAGGAATTCTTCCCGATGGATGAGTTCATCGAAAAATTTTCACTCGAGAAGCTCAACCCCAGCCCGGCGGCGGTCAACTTCAGCAAGCTCGATCACTTTAACGGCTTGCATATCCGCGCACTGAGTACGCAGGAACTTACCAGGCGTTTGATCCCATTCTTCGAGCGAGAGGGTTATCCACCTGACCGCGACTTGATCGAGGCGATCACCCCACTCGTGCAGGAGCGCATCCGCACGCTTGATGAAGCGGTCGACATGGCGCGCTTCTTCTTCAAAGACGAGATCTCCGTTGAGCCCGAGGACCTGATCGGGAAAAACATGAGCGCCGAGCAGTCGGCGGACGCGCTTAAAAAGACCTATGCCGTCATCAAAGCGCTTCCGACGCTTGAGCATGAGCCCTTCGAGCAGTCCCTGCGTGACCTCGCCGACGAACTAGGCTTGAAAGCCGGCCAGCTTTTCGGCATGCTCAGGATGGCGGTAACAGGCCAGCGCGTAAGCCCACCGCTGATCGAAAGCATGACGATCGTCGGTCGTGAGAAAGTGCTCGAACGCATCCAGCAAGCCGCCGAGAAACTGCGTTCGATCGCCTGAGAGTTTACAGCCGCGAACGGCTGTGTTAAAATGTTCCCACTCTGGGGGTTCGTCTAGTGGTAGGACAGCGGTCTCTGGAACCGTAAGCCCAGGTTCGAATCCTGGACCCCCAGCCAAAGGATCACCCGATCGACAAGCTACGGGTGATCTTTCTTTATGTCCCAACGCTTGGGCTCGCATGGGCGCAAGAGGCAGTTGCATGCATATCCTGGAGATATTTACTGTGGCTACACGAAATTCTGGTACAACGAACTCGCACCCTGCACACAAGGGGATATCCTTTCGCGATGGTATAATCCCGCCGTGACCGAGAACTCATGGCAGGATGCGCTGGAGAGGACGCGCCGGACGACGTTTGGACGAATTGCGACGTTATTCGGCCAAACGGAACTCGATGAAGACTTCTGGGAAGAACTTGAAGGAGAACTGGTCCTTGCGGACCTTGGGCTCGTTTCGACCGAGCGCATCCTGGAGGAGCTGAAAGCCGAGGCGCACGCAAAGGGCTGGACGCGCGGCGCCCAGCTGCGTGAAGGTTTGCGCGAGCTGCTAATCGATCTGCTGACTGACGACCAGCCTGCGGAAATTAATGCAAGTCCCCTCGTCGCCGTCTTCGTCGGCGTAAATGGCTCCGGAAAGACCACCAGCCTGGCCAAATTAGGCCACCACTGGCAGAGTGAGGGCCGGCGAATTTTGCTGGCGGCGGCGGACACCTACCGCGCAGCAGCGACCGAACAGCTGCAGCGTTGGGCCGAACGGCTCGACACTCAGGTCATCACAGGCCAGCCAGGGAGCGACCCGGGGGCAGTTGTCTACGACGCCTGCCAGGCAGCCATCGCCCGCGGCGCTGATGCGCTCCTCGTCGACACTTCCGGCAGGATGCACACCGAACACAATTTGATGTCCGAGCTGCAGAAGATCGTGCGCGTGGCCGGAAAGGTGATCGAGGGTGCCCCGCATCGTGTTTACCTCGTCCTCGACGCGACGACCGGGCAAAACGGCCTCGCTCAAGCTGAGACGTTCAGGCAGACGGTCCCCATCGACGGGATCATCCTCGCGAAGCTTGATGGCTCGGCGAAGGGCGGCGTCGCCTTTGCCGTCCAGAAGCAGCTGGGTATCCCTATCCACTTCGTGGGGCTGGGCGAAGGGCTGGAGGCGTTCGCTCCGTTCGACGCTCAGCGCTTCGTTAATGGACTCATCGGACCCACATCTTGACAAGAACAAGGTAGAATCAAACAGTTGATACCAACCTCAGTTCAGGAGGTCATTGCACGGTGATGATGGAAGATCTCAGGACAAGAGCAGAAAACATCCACGCCAGGATCGAAGACCTGCTGGTGCGTCTTTGACTTCGACACACGCGTATCCCAATTAGGAACTCTCGAGAAAAAAGCTGAAGATCCCAATCTCTGGGATGACCCGGACGAAGCCAAGAAAATCATGCGGCAGTTTACACGTTTAAAGCGTGATGTAGACTCATGGCGCGAGCTGCGCCAGCGAACCGATGATCTCGTTGAACTGCTACAGCTGGAAGACGAATCGCTGCAGGCAGAACTCGAAGCAGAGGTGGAAGAACTAGAACCTGAGCTCGAGCGGCGCGAGACACGCGCCCTACTCTCCGGTGAGTACGACAGCTCTGATGCGATCCTCGCAATCCATGCTGGTGCAGGCGGCACCGATTCACAAGACTGGGCTGCCATGCTGCAGCGGATGTATCTACGCTGGGCTGAAAGCCACGACTATGAAGCACGCATTTTGGATCTCAGCGAAGGAGAGGAAGCCGGGATCAAAAGTGTCACGATCGGGCTTGAGGGTGACTATGCTTACGGTTATCTGAAAGCCGAAAAAGGCGTTCACCGCCTCGTCCGGCTTTCACCCTTCGATTCAGCCAACCGGCGCCATACTTCATTCGCACTGGTCGAGGTGCTTCCCGAGGTCGAATCGGACAAAGATATCGAGATCAACCCCAATGACCTGCGTATCGATACTTATCGATCAGCGGGTGCCGGCGGTCAGAATGTGCAGAAAAACGAAACCGCTGTCCGGATCACTCATATTCCTTCCGGCCTCGTCGTGACCTGTCAGAACGAGCGTTCACAAACTCAGAACAAAGAGAACGCTATGAAAGTGCTCAGAGCCCGGCTGCTCGAATTGAAGGAAGAGCAGCAGGCGGAAGAATTGGCGGAGATCAAAGGAGACCATGTGAAAGCCGAATGGGGCAGCCAGATACGGTCCTATGTGCTGCATCCCTATCAGATGGTCAAAGATCATCGAACGGATGTCGAGGTTGGCAACGCTCAAGCGGTTCTTGACGGGGACCTGGACCAATTCATCGAGTCATACTTGAGAAGCACAATTGGCGAGAAGACGTGATGAGCAACGCCGTGGGAACGCATTTATAAGGTTGCCTTGTCGGGCTCATAGGCGTCTGCTATAATCCCCCGGCTTGCCTTCGAGAGGAGATTTTTACTGTGGGAACCTATCTAAACATCGCACTGATCGTCGTCTCAATTGCGGTCATCGCGGTCATCATCCTTCAGAGCCGCGGCGCCGGATTGGGCGGCCTGGGTGGTGGGGCCGACTTCGGGGGCTCTGGATTCCATGTGCGCCGGGGCATTGAGCGGGTGCTCTTTAATGTAACCATCGCACTCAGCGCGATTTTCTTCCTGCTCGCACTGCTCACGGTGACGCTCGTCGGGTAACCTCTTCCCTCAACCTCTGACCCCAGCTCCGATCGTCCATGCGTAAATTGCGTTGGCCTCTAGTTATCGCGATCGTCGGCATCCTTGCCGTCGTAGTCATCCTGCTCAGCCAATCATCCGATCCAAGCGTGATTGCACCCCAGCCGGTCGAGGGCGGTGCCTATGCTGAAGCGCTCATCGGTGAACTGCAGCGGCTCAACCCCATCCTTGACGAGTTCAACCAGCCTGACCAGGATGTAGATCGCTTGATATTCAGCGGGCTTGTTAGCTTTGATTCGCGCGGCAACCCGCAGAAAGACCTTGCCGAGTCCTGGTCGATCTCTGCCGATGCATCGCTTTACACGGTCGTGCTGCGCGAAAATGCCGTATGGCACGACGGGCAACCGGTCACTGCCGACGACATCGTCTACACCTTTTCGAAGTTCCAGGATGATGATTACCCGGGACCTGCGGATCTGCACGAGTTCTGGTCTGAAATAAACATCATCCGCCTGGATGATCGACGCGTGCAGTTCCAGCTTGCCGAACCCTTTTCGCCATTTTTAGATTACCTGACAACCGGTTTGCTGCCCGATCATCTGCTGCGAGGGGTCTCTGCGAGCGCTCTAATTGATCATCCCTTTAACCTTCATCCGATTGGCACCGGGCCCTACCAATTCGATAGTTTTGTCCTGGAGAATGAGGACATCATCGGGGTGAGT
>JASFUN010000049.1:0-8117 GCA_050050255.1 Anaerolineales bacterium
GCAAGCACGCGATCTGCTGCGCAAAGCCGGCGCAAGCGTGGACGGCCGAATCGTTCGCATACCCGAGTATCTTGTGACACGCGCTTTAACAACCGCGCCAAAACGCATGCTGCTTTACAACCGGGAGGGAAAGGCGACAATCGACGCCTGGGGCTACAACAGTTATTTTGGCGGTGGATCAGACTGCCTGTACATTCTCGATCATCACACAGGTGAGCGCCGGTTGGCCGTTTTGCAGGATGTCATCGACGCCTCTCGGCTGATGGACGCTTTACCTGAGATCGATTTCGTCATGTCTGCTTTTTTACCTTCGGATGTACCCGATGAGGTCTACCCGCAGCATCAGATGCGGGCAATGATGAACAACACGACCAAACCCATCGTTTTCGTCACTCCGGATTTCGACACCTGCGTAGCATGTGTAGAGATGGCAGAAACCGTTGCCGGCGGTGAAGCAGCCTTTCGCGAGCGCCCTTTTGCCGTCTGCTATATCAACGTCACGAGCGGCATGCTGGCGAATGAGGACTCGCTTCAAAAGTGCATGTATTTTGCCGAAAAGAGCTTACCCCAGATTTACATTCCGCTGAACGCCGCCGGCGTGAATTCCCCCGCAACGACGGCCGGATGTATGGCGACGATGAACGCCGGCACACTGCTTGGTGTTGTGCTTTCGCAGCTTGTCCGGCCCGGTGCACCAATCGCCGTACCAGGCTGGAACGGGGGTCCATATAACCTGCAGACGATGGTGGGGAACTACTGCCTACCCGACGAGCAGGGTGTCGCTATCGCTATGGGCAGGTATTACGATCTTCCCGTCTTTGGACTTGGTGGCGCGACGGATTCAAAAGTGCTCGATCAGCAGGCTGGTGCTGAATGTGCGCTAGGCTTGCTCTTCCCGCTGCTGAACGGCGCCAACATCATCCACGATATCGGCTTCATGGACGCCGGTATGCAGGGTTCACTCCAATTAATGGTCATTGCCGATGACCTGCTCGGGTGGCTGCGCGCCGCCACCCGGGGCGTTCAGGTGAATGATGACACACTCGGGCTGGACGTGGTTGAGGATTTGGGGCCAGACGGTGATTTCCTCGCACACGATCACACCTACCGTCATTTCAGGGATGCATACTATTCCAAGCTTGCAGATCGTCAGATCTACTCAGCCTGGCAGGACGCCGGAAAGATGACCATGGCTGACCGTGCCTCCGTAATGATTGATGAGATACTTTCGAAGCACAGAGCGAAGCCGCTTTCAGTTGATCTGCTAAGCGAGCTGGACGAGATGATAAAACGAGCCGCTGGAAAAACCGGATAAGTTCAAAAAAACAGCAGCGTGCGTAAGGGTCACGAAAAGAGGGTGATATGAGTGAAAAACGTTTCTTCATGCGAGATGCATGGCGATTTAATCCCGGGCAAGCCCCCGAACCAGGACCGGATTCCGATCTCGGGTTCGACACACGGGCGCTGCACTCAGGCTTTAACCCTCTCTCGAACGTGGAAGATTTTCGCGCTTTTGTGCCGCCCATCACGCAGTCTATGACCTTCCCTTACGAAAGGTTCAAAGAGATTCCCTATCCCGTTTACGGCCGGACGAAGACGCCAACGACTGCAGTCCTCGAAGAGCGGCTGGCTGCGCTTGAAGGCGGTGAAGCGTGCCTCACCGCCAGTTCGGGTTCGCAAGCATTATTCAACCTGGTGTTCAACCTCACCCGGCCGGGCGATAACGTCGTCACCAGCCTGAACATCTACGGCGAGGGGTACAAACAAGCTGCAACCATCTTTCCCGAACGCTGCGGGGTCGATTTTCACTTCGTTGAAGATCCCGCTGACCCCCGATCCTGGGATGCGGCTATCGATGAGCGAACCAGGCTGGTCTGGGTCGAAACCCCTAGCAATCCGGCGCTCTTTGTAACCGACATCGCTGAGGTAGCAGAGGCTGCCCACGCGCGGGGAATCCCGCTGCTCGTTGACAACACTACGGCGACGGCTGCGCTCCAACGTCCCCTCGAGCTTGGGGCAGACATCATCCTGCTTTCTCTGACTAAATTCATCTGCGGAAACGCGACCATACTGGGTGGAGCGATCGTTGGACCGGAAGCGCTTATAGAAGATGTGCGCTGGAACACAACCGAGTTCGTCGGGGCCGTCCTTCAACCTTTTGAAGCCTGGCTCACGCTTCAGTTCATCGAGACGCTTTCGCTGAGGATGCAGCGCCACAGTGAAAATGCCCAACAGGTGGCTGAATTCCTGGATGCGCACCCACGCGTCCAGCGCGTCAACTATCCAGGATTGCCCGGACACCCACAGCACGAACTCGCCAGGCTGCAAATGCAGGCGGGAGGCGGCATGCTCTCTTTCGTCGCGCCTGGAGGCATCGAGGGTGCCGGCAAGGTGGTGGACAACTTTAAGCTGATCACCCATGCCGTGACTTTTGGAACCAGCCGAACGATCTGTATGCACCCTGCCACAATCACACACGAACACATGACATCGGAGGAGCGCGAGATAGCAGGTATCCCCGATGGCCTGGTTCGATTGTCCGTCGGCCTGGAAGATGTCCAGGACCTGATCCAGGATCTCTCCCAGGCCCTGGATTTCTAACTCACCGTCCCACGCCAGGGCAGCAAGAATTTCTTGAGAACTCGCTTTTAGAAGTGAGTTCTCGCCCAGCTTTGAGCACTATCATCTCATTATGATGCTAACGCATAGATCCCATCCCATAGCTCGAACCGCCATTTTCCAAACCGGATAAGGATGGCATAAGGGATCTTATTATGACAACAACTGGAAGGGGCGCTGCATCTTCATGACGGAGGAAATTAAAGCGCAGGAGACGCTGCTCGAGGAAACCACGGAACACGCGGATAAATGGTATCTGATACTTAGCGACAACCTGCAACGCGGTTTCTGGTTCGGTTTGACGTGGATCATTGAGCTGCTTGCCCGCCTCATCCTCGGCTCCCCTTTGCGTCGCTTCAGCCAGGTTAACCCTCATCTCTTCGTCGGGGGTCAATACCGCCCACGCGGATGGAAACGGATGAAACGTTGGGGAATTGATGCGGTCGTCAACATGCGCGTTGAGTATGATGATGAGCAGGCCGGCATCGCACCAGAGCACTACCTGCACCTACCCACAATTGACACGACACCTCCGAGCATCGAGCAGCTTGAAATGGGCGTTCAGTTTATCCAGGCAGAAATCGACCACGGCCATGGAGTTTACATCCACTGCGAGGCCGGTGTCGGCCGATCGATAGCCATGGCAGCGGCATACCTCATCCGGGTGAAGGGCATGTCGCCAATCGAGGCCTGGAGTGAAATCCGCAAGACGCGCCCCTTTATCAGACCGACCGTCTCCCAGCGTGCCCGCATCCAGGCGTTCGCTGCAAGGGCAAGCTGAGATAGTGAAACGGGCGAGCAAGCCCATCAATATTGCTCGCTCACCTTTTCAACCAGATCACGAAGCAAGGTGAACCGATGAAAAAAACCTATCTCGCAATCAACCCTTCGGCCGGCCACATCGATCATGAAGAGGTCCTGCACTACTTCTTGTCAAAATGCAGCGAGAGTGATTGGGTTTGCGATGTATATGAAACCGTCGGTGATCATTCGGACCGGGAAAATGTGAAGCTCGCTAGCGAGCGCGACTATGACCTCTACATCGCGGCAGGTGGAGACGGCACGGTTGCGATGGTGCTCAATGAGATCATCGGCCTGGATACTCCCCTCGCAATTATCCCGATTGGAACCGGCAACGGTGCGGCCCGCATGCTTGACATCCCACTGCAATGGGAGCAAGCCGTAGACATGCTTTTTGGACCAAACCGGATTTCCAGTTTGGACACGATGTCTGTGGCCGGAAAACATTTCCTGCTGCACATCGGTGTCGGGTTGAGTGGTGTGGCGCTGCGCGAGACCGACCTGGAGAGTAAGCGCCTGCTAGGGCGCGTGTATTATCTGGTCGCGGGTCTGAAAGCCCTTTTTGGCTTTCAGCCGCATCGTTTCGAGATTACAATCGACGGCACGGTGCAAAGGTTCAAAGGGGTTGAGATGTTTGTGATCAACATCCCTTCCATTGGTGATCCACTTGTACGCTGGGATGGCACGATCAGCCCAATGGACGGTAGGCTAGACGTTTTCTTCGTCCGGGCAAGAACTCTGCTTGATTTTTTCCATCTAGCCTTGAATATCATTCTCGGGCGACAGAGACTGGACCCGAGGGTCACCTATCAACAGGCGAAGCAATCAATCTACGTGCGTTCCGATCCTGCCTTGCCGCTCCAGGCCGATGGTGAGTACGTCACGCAAACACCTTGCACCGTTGAATTGGAGCCGAAAACGATAAAGATCGTAAGCCCTATTGAAGAGGGCTTATAGTTTCCACGGAGAGATACATGCCTGACAAACCTGATCCCGGTAAACCATTAACTGATGAATGCTTTGGCTATTATTTCCATCGACCCCAACAAGAAGGGCACGATTGGGGGTATAAGCAGCTCGATGTAAACTTGCAGCCTGATCCAACAGATCAGCATTACGACCCCGAATCATTCCGGGTGAGAATCGTAGATCTCGATAACCGCATCGACCACGTCCGCATCTATCATCCCTGGCAAGGACGTAGTCAGTTTCAGGTCGTGATCGACGAAGTCATTCTCCGGGACAGGAAGGGTAAGGTTGTCGAAGCATTCACTTTCGGGGGGATTCTAACCATCGAGAATGCAGAACAGTGCACCCGCTGCACTTTAAAATCCCCGGTTCCAATCATAGACATGCGTGATAGCAACGATGAAGCTCACCTACTCGCAGAAGAGGCGAGCGCTCTCATCGCCCGTCGACAGGCCGAATGGGAACATGATCCCGAAAAGTTCGAGGCGCGCCTCGCCAACGCCAGCGTTGAGGGCATCTATTTCGGGGTGTTAAAAGACTTGCAGAGGGTATATAAAGCCTTCCCTGACGGGGAGCGAATGGTCACCCAAGCCTTCCTCAACTTTCTTCAACATCAAATCGACCTGGTTGCGGAAGAGTTTGGCACGACCAGCCTGCCCTCCGGGTTGGAGGAGATCATTTAGGTCCATTGCTACGGCCGCCGGACCCTGTTGACATGCTCAACGATAAGTTTTCCCGGATTCCGAAGTCCGAAAATCGGGGGGCACAATCAGGCTCGGCAAACATGGATCGTATAAGAGCCAGATGATGGAGGCATTAACTTAAACAACCTGCCTGGAGGCAGGTTGTTTGCATTGATTCGGCCGGGACAGCTTTTATAAAGTGGCGACGGCGTGATTCGAACACGCGGCCAAGGGCTTATGAGTCCCCTGCTCTACCACTGAGCTACGTCGCCCTGCTCTTGTCAACTGCGTCTCGAATTCTACCGAATCCACCTACCACTGACAAGGCCTCTCAAATCCTGTACTCATAGACGATCTCGCCCTTGGAAAGCAGCAGGATCTCCAGATCGAATCGTTCACCTAGCTCTTCAGAAAGATCTGTGAGGTATTCCCGGGTAGTAATGCCTGTTTCTTCCTCAGGGCTGCCAAGGATCAACGTGTCGATTTCATGCTCCTCAATGACAGTGGCGATCACTTCGCTGAATACCCCGCTCTGGACCAGCGCCTTCGCATCCACTCCTTGCTTCGCTGCCCGTTCCTGAGCAATCGCTAACACAAATTCGCCCATCTCGGATAATTCGGCTTCCATATCGACAAGCACCGGCGAGGCGAGGCGATCGAGAAAGCTCACATCGGCGATGTAGAGGAAATAAAGCTCGGCATCCTGCTCCTTAGCAAGTTGGATCGCCCGGTCCTGGTTTGGTTTGCTCGCCTCGCCGCCTCGAGTTGGTGTCAGGATCTTTTTCATCGCATTCGTTCTCCTCGCAAGATATCATCCAAAACGCAGCAGCAGCCATAGGAAGCCTGCCGTCAGCGTGATGTATGTCACTGGAAGTCCCACTTTTAAAAATTCCTTGAACGAGATCGGCGAACCCGCCTGGGATGCTATCCCGGCAGTGACAAGGTTCGCTTCGCCTCCGATCAACAAACCGTTGCCGCCCATCGCCGCACCCATCGATAGGCCATAATACAGGACCTTGTTGGCTGCACCGGGGATGGATCCCGATAAGAACTCTACCACCGGGAGCATCGACGCCGCCAGTGGTATATTGGCGATTGCGGTTGAGAGAGTCCCCACACCGAAAACGATCACGGCCATGCCGAGGACAAGATTCTCACCGATTAAGCGCGCCATGGAGACCGCGATCATGCTGATGAACCCGACCTCCTGAACAGCTCCTACGACCATGAAAAGGGCCATGAAAAATACGAGCGTCGTCCAATCAACCGCCTTGATCATGGCGTGTACGTCCGGTTTCAGCCAGACTAACAAAAGCGTGGCACCGATAATCGCGGGGACGGCCGGGACAACATGAACTCGCTCACCAACGATGAATCCGATCAGGACCAGTACGAAAACAAGGACCGATTTCCACAACGCCTGAGGGTCACGGATGCGTGCATTCTCCTTTAAGCGCTCATACAAACTTTCCGAAAGACCAGCAGGGTGCTTTCTCAGTTCGTGACGGTAGTGATAGATCACAAACGCAGCCATTCCGATCAACGCAAGGAGCACCCCAATCGTTTGATTGATGAGGAAGTCCTGAAAACCAATCCCCGCGTAGGCACCAATCAGGATGTTTGTCGGCGTACCGATAAGCGTCGTGATGCCGCCCACATTCGACGCCAACACCTCTGGAATGATAAAAGCCAACGGGTTGATTCCAAGCGCCAAACCGATCTGCAGACTAATGGGGGTCATCAACAACATCGTTGTGAAATTGTCCAGAAGCGCGGATGCGAACGCCGTAAACCCCATCAGGATCAATACCAACATCCAGACTCGTCCCCGGCTGAGACGATATGCCTGGAATGCCGTCCATTGGAATATCCCCGTGCCCTCGATAACCGCGATAAGGATCATCATCCCCATCACCAGGAAGATGACCTCCCAGTTAATGTAAGTCAGCGCGCGCTCAAAGTCGAAAATAAATAGATCTGGATTGAGCGTCCCGCCGATCACGCTGAACAGAAAAATTGCGGAGAGGCCCGCCAGTGCGGCCGTCGTGCTGTGCATTCGTTCGAAGGCGATAATCGCCAGAACACCGAAGAAGATCAGCGTCGTAGCCCAGAAAGCCCCCGTGATCTTACGCTCCAACGTGATCCCACCTAGCAGCAGCGACCCTCGCTCTTCCAGCTGCGCCCGCATCAGGGGATCGATTAACATGATTCTGGCCTCGTAATGCTGGCGCTCAAAGACCAGCTTGATTGGATCGTCCGGGAGCCGGTCAACTTCCAGCACCCAGGAGCCATCCTGACCGGCTTCAGTCTCCGCAAAGAGGACCTCCTGCTCGCCGGCAACCAGCTCGATCTGACCCTCCTGGACCGGTTGGCCTTGATCGTTTATAAGCCGGCCAATAATGACAAATTCTGACCCCTGCTGAGCAGCGGCAGTCTGAGGCTGGACGAGATGGATAATCGAAGTTCCCAGCAGGGCCAGAAACAGGAGCAGGGAGATGATCTCCCGTTTGGACAAGGCAATTCGTGATGACTCAAGCATTCAGCGGTTCATCCGATCGTCTAAGCGCGCTCTTTCGTCAACCCTTAACCGGCCGTGCCTCTATTGAAGTGCTTCTGCTGCGACCCGGCCAATCGAATCCAGGCTGCGCTTAAACTTATCCACCGTAACTTGCTTCAGGAAGAGGAGTGAGATCAACAAACCCGCCGCTTCGATCATGAAGACGCCGGCGTACGCTTGTCCCACGGAAAGCCCCAATGAATTAAACCCCGTGTAAAGCGCGCCACCAATGATCGCCGTAGGTCCCTTGGCAAATGCCTGGATTAATGTCCATGCGCCCACGAACATGCCGGTATGTACCGTCGAGGTCATGTCCATCATGAGCGCGACGCCGCCGACGGTGAAAAATCCGGCGCCAACTCCCAGGAGCAGAATAGCCGCCGGAAGCAGCTGCGGGGTGCCGATTATCGCGCTCAGTGACAGGCTTGCGAATGAGATCACCATAAGCATGATGCCAAGTGAAGTCGTCCAGGGTTTGCCTCTGCGGG
>JASFUN010000050.1:0-8105 GCA_050050255.1 Anaerolineales bacterium
TTTACTTTAACTACGTCCGTTTCGGTCCTTACTTTGGAGATCTAATCCTCAGCGCGGCTGAAAACAGGAACCTGGACGGACTTTTCGTGCTCTCCCTGGTCCGGCAGGAGAGCCTATTCGAAAGTTTTGCTACGTCATACGCCTCCGCCCAGGGATTGATGCAGATCATCCCAAGCACAGCGGTGGAGATTGTCGCCAGAGAAGGTTGGCCCCCTGATTTCACTGAAGATGACCTGCACAGGCCGATCGTCAGCATCCGACTCGGGGTGCGATACCTCGCCGACCAGCGCGACTTCTTTGATGGTGACCTCTATGCTG
The DNA here is from genome assembly GCA_050050255.1 of Anaerolineales bacterium. GTDB lineage: Bacteria > Chloroflexota > Anaerolineae > Anaerolineales > E44-bin32 > E44-bin32. The sequence continues at coordinate 319 of JASFUN010000050.1, forward strand.
CGCTTGCGGCCTACAATGCCGGACCGGGGAATTCGCTGGCATGGCAAAACCTATCTGGAGATGATCAGGATCTCTTTCTGGAGGTCATCCGCCTGGAGCAGCCGCGTGACTATATCCGGGTGATATACTGGGCATACTCGCATTATGATCGTTTGTACGTTCATTAGTTGAGCTTCCCTTCACGCCTGCTTCCTTATTTAATCTATCTGCATATTTATTCAGCCATATAGATGGAAGTGACTGGTAGATTTGGTGTAGACAGACGACTGCAAGCATGATATTATACAGGGTTGCAGTCGGTTGTTTTCGAGGTCGTTAAGGGGCGTACAACCGCGGTGAGGTAGATTTTATCCCGCAGCGGGAACATGCATTTTTAACGGTCAGGATGTTCCCGTTCAATTTAGGAATCCCAATCCGACTGAAGTTCAGGCTTTAACTCGCACAGGAGTAACTGCATGGCGTCCATCCAGGGTCAAAAATTGTATTCGCGCATTCCGGAAGTATTCAGTTTACCCAACTTGATCGATGTGCAGCTCGAATCATTCGAATGGCTGCAAGTTGATGGCCTCGCTGAGTTGTTCGATGAGATCTCCCCGATCGTCTCTTACAACGGGGGCATGAAACTGTTCTTCCCTGGCGATACCCCGGAGAGCAAGGAGTTCAACCTCAAGTACTGGTTTGAAGATCCAAAACACGGCCTGGAGGAATGCGTTGAGCGCGACTTGACGTATGCTGCTCCGTTGTATGTATCCGTCCTTCTGGCTGGTTCAGAGGTGCCCGAGCCGATCAAACAGGATATTTTCCTGGGTGATTTCCCGGTTATGACCGATAAGGGCACGTTCATTATTAACGGCACCGAACGAGTTGTCGTTTCTCAATTGATCCGCTCGCCAGGTGTATATTTCGAATCAAACGAGGATCGGACCATGGGGCGTCGGCTCGCCTCTGCCAAGCTGATCCCCGATCGTGGCGCCTGGATGGAATTTGAAACCCGCAAGAGCGATTACCTGACGCTCAAGTTCAACCGCAAGCGCACCATCCCGGTGACGATCCTGCTGCGGGCCCTGGTCGCTGTCGATGATGGGCTGGACAGCTCTCCTCTCAAGGAAGGCACCGATGAGGAGCTGCTGGAACTATTCGCTGATGCGGACGTAAACGAGGATCATCCCTACATCGAAACCACCATCCGACAGGAGCCTACATGGGAGCTTCCAGAAGGGCGCACACTATCGGAAGAAGCGCTTATTGAGTTCTACCGGCGGATGCGCCCTGGTGACCCGGCGACGCTTGATAATGCCCGCGAGTACCTCCAGGATCAATTGTTTGATCAAAGGCGCTACGACCTTGAACGCGTCGGCCGCTACAAGCTCAATCAGAAACTGGACCTGCACAGTCACATCCCATTGCAGCACCGTCGCGTGACCAAGTGGGATTTAGTAAAGCTGGTTGAACGCCTTATCTTGATTAACAACAACATGGCCGAGCCAGACGATATCGATCACCTCGGCAATCGACGCGTGAAGACCGTCGGCGAGCTCATTCAAGGCAAACTGCGCGTGGGATTGCGGCGCATGGAACGCGTTATTCTCGAGCGGATGTCGATACGCGATCAAGACCAGATTTCACCCGTCTCGCTGATCAACATCCGGCCAGTGGTGGCTTCACTGCGGGAATTTTTCGGTTCAAGTCAGCTTTCCCAGTTCATGGACCAGACCAATCCGCTTGCCGAACTGCGCCATAAACGTACGCTCTCAGCCCTCGGGCCGGGAGGCTTGCGGCGAGAACGAGCAGGCTTTGATGTGCGTGACGTTCACCACTCACACTACGGGCGCATCTGCCCGATCGAGACGCCCGAGGGGCCGAACATTGGCTTGATCGGCCGTCTGGCTTCGTATGCCCGCGTGAACAGCTTCGGTTTTATCGAGACACCCTATCGCAAGGTCGTCCGCGAACTGGAGGCAAAGGATAAACGCCTCGTCGGCCGCAGGGCGCGCGGTGATATTAAATCCGCCAGCGGCAGGAAGACAATCGTGAAAGACGGGGAAGTGATCAGCGAATCAATGATCACTGACCTCAAGAAACTTGATGGGCCCATCCCGATCGTGCCTTTCGTCTCGGATGAGATCACCTACCTGACAGCGGATGATGAGGATCGCTATGTGATCGCCCAGGCAAATGCGCCGCTCAACGATGAATACGAGTTTGTGCGCGTGCGCGCTTCCTGCCGTCACCACGGCGAATTTGAGTTTTACCGCCCGGAACGCATCGACTACATGGATGTGGCCCCGCGGCAGATCGTCGGCGTCAGCGCGGCGCTTATCCCGTTCCTTGAACACGACGACGCAAACCGAGCCCTGATGGGCTCCAACATGCAGACCCAGGCGGTTCCGCTCATCCGGCCTGAAGTTCCGATCGTCTCAACGGGCATGGAGCGATACGCGGCGATTGACTCCGGCCAGGTGATCCTGGCGGATGTCGATGGCGAAGTTGAATCAGTGACGGGCAGCAAGGTCGTTGTTCGGACAGGAAAAGATACGCGCTCCTACAAACTGCGCAAGTACAATCGCTCGAACCAGAGCACCTGCATCGATCAGCGTCCAGCAGTTATCAAAGGCCAACGCATCAAGAAGGGCGATGTCATCGCAGACTCATCATCGACCGACGGGGGTGAGTTAGCGCTGGGTCAGAACGTTCTGTGCGCTTTCCTCTCCTGGGAGGGTGGTGACTTCGAGGATGCCATCCTGATCTCGGAGAGACTTGTCCAGGAGGATATCTACACCTCGGTGCATATTGAGAAGCATGAGGTGGAAGCGCGCGATACCAAGCTGGGTCCCGAGGAAATCACCTACGACATCCCCAACGTGGGGGATGATGCACTGCGCGACTTGAATGAAGACGGTGTGATTCGAGTGGGGGCGGAAGTCGGCCCCAACGACATCCTCGTAGGTAAGATCACCCCCAAGGGTGAGAAGGAACTCACGCCGGAAGAGAAGCTGCTGCGGGCGATCTTCGGTGAAAAGGCCCGTGAAGTGAAAGACACCTCCCTGCGTATGCCGCATGGTGAACGCGGCAAAGTCGTGGATGTCAAAGTATTCACGCGCGAGGAACACCGGGATCTGCCGGCTGGCGTGGAGAAGATGGTGCGCGTCTCGGTCGCTCAAAAACGAAAAGCGACTGAAGGGGACAAGATGGCTGGACGCCACGGCAACAAGGGTGTCATCTCCAAGGTCGTGCCACTGGCGGATATGCCATATCTTGAGGACGGCACGCCTGTCGACCTGATCATGAACCCATTGGGTGTGCCGGGCCGAATGAACATCGGTCAGATTCTGGAAGCGCACCTTGGATGGGCGGCTGATAAGCTCGGCTTCCGCGCCCTGACGCCAGCCTTCGACGGCGCCCAGGAACAGGAAATCGAAGCCGAATTGGCGCGGGCATGGTTGATCGATCATGCCTGGGAACAAATCGGCGAGCAGGCCTGGCAGTGGATCAAGGATTCGGGCTACTACGAGGAAGATGCGTTTGAGGATGATGATGAAGTCAGACGGCTGTACCTCGATGATTGGCTTGACGGCCGCACATACGACCTAGATCAAATTGCGACCGACCGTCTCTATGCCCGCAGATCAGGCTTGCGTGAATGGCTGCGCGAGCAGGGTTACGATCCGGATTTGATCCTCACGTTTGAGGAGCAGGGACGAACCTCTGAGGAACGCTCAGAGCACAACCAGGCTGCGATTGAAGCCTGCCTGCGCCTCTGGTGCGAAGCACACGACCGCAAGACGGGCAACATCACAAATATGGAAACACTGCGAGCATTTGCAGTGGATCTAATGAAGGAAATTGGGAGCCCGCTGCCCTTATTGGGTAAGCAGGTCCTTTTTGACGGCAAGACTGGACTGGCATATGACCAGCCCGTGACGGTTGGAAAGCTTGCCATGATGAAGCTGCACCACCTGGTTGAGGATAAGGTGCATGCTCGTTCGACCGGCCCATACTCATTGGTCACCCAGCAGCCACTGGGTGGTAAGGCGCAGTTTGGCGGTCAGCGTTTCGGCGAGATGGAGGTCTGGGCGCTGGAGGCTTACGGCGCCGCACATACTTTGCAGGAGATGCTGACGGTCAAATCCGACGATGTCCAGGGGCGCGTTAAAACATACGAGGCTATCGTCAAGGGTGAGGCCGTTGAAGAACCGGGTATCCCGGCATCCTTCCGGGTTTTAGTTAAAGAACTCCAGAGTCTCGGCCTTTCTGTAGAGGCACTTTCCGATGATGGTGATACCATCCGCTTCGGGAAAGAGGAGCAGCGCTCCCGTCCGCCTCGCCTAGGATTGGGCTTGCTGGATATGAAACCTAAATTCTAAATTCGGGGCGTGAAACGGGTCCTCGGGCGTTTGAAAGTTCTTGACGCTCCCTGACCCGCATGGTACAATCACGCTCCACTGACCGAAGTGCCGGCCAGGCTAGCTTGCTGTGCCTGCCGGAATTGAATAGAGATAGATCAGGCGAGGCCATCGTGCACGTCCGATGGCCTCCCTTACTGGCAAGGGAAGTGGGGTTAGAAGCCCACGTGGATTTGGAGGCGAATAGTGCCGACGATCAACCAATTGGTCCGTAAAGGACGCAAAGCGAAAAAGCCGAAGAGCAAAGCGCCTGCGCTGCAGTACATCTTTAACTCGATGAAACAGCGCCGGATTCAACTTCCCAAGGGCGCGCCGCAGAAACGCGGTGTATGCACCCAGGTGCGAACGCAGACGCCGAAGAAGCCGAACTCAGCGCTTCGGAAGGTCGCACGTGTACGCCTCACCAATGGCATCGAGGTGACAGCATACATCCCTGGTGAGGGTCATCAACTACAGGAGCACTCTGTGGTTCTTGTGCGTGGAGGCCGTGTGAAGGACCTCCCGGGTGTGCGTTACCATATTGTTCGGGGAACACTGGACAGCACCGGCGTAGATGATCGCAAGCAAGGCCGATCGAAATACGGTGCGAAAAATCCCAAGTAGGACGTTTGAGGATCGGTCGCCAGAAGCCTGGCGACCGATAGCATGATTACGGCTGTGGAGTGATAGAGATATGCGAAGGACAAAACCAGAAAAGCGAGAGATAGAGCCGGATGTGCGCTTCAACAGCACGCTTGTAACCGGGTTCATCAACCGCTTGATGAAAAAAGGCAAGAAGAGCACAGCGACGACGATCCTTTATGAAGCTTTCGATTCTATTGAGGAACGCATGAATCGTCCTGCGCTGGAGGTCTTTGAAGAGGCCATTGAGAACACCTCGCCGATCCTGGAAGTCAAGCCCCGCCGTGTCGGCGGCGCCACCTACCAGGTGCCTGTCGAGGTCCAGCCCGGTCGGCGCACCGCGCTTTCGATGCGTTGGCTTCTAGCCGCAGCACGCTCGCGGCCGGGCAAGACGATGGCTGACAAGTTGGCAGGCGAATTGATGGATGCGGCCAACAACACCGGATCGGCAGTGAAGAAGAAGGAAGATACGCATCGCATGGCAGAAGCCAACCGCGCTTTTGCTCACTATCGCTGGTAAAAAATTAGAGAAAGTTAGAAGTCAGGTAGTTTGTTGACATGGCACGAGAAGTACCGCTAGAACGCTATCGCAATATCGGGATCATCGCCCACATCGACGCCGGCAAAACGACGACGACGGAGCGCGTCCTCTTCTACACCGGCAAAACCCACAGGCTGGGCAATGTCGACGAGGGGACGACGGTTACCGATTGGATGGAGCAGGAACGCGAGCGTGGGATCACGATCGTCTCTGCTGCCGTGACGGCGTTCTGGAAGGACCACCAGATCAACATCATTGACACACCCGGGCACATCGATTTCACTGCCGAGGTGCAGCGTTCGCTGCGCGTATTGGATGGCGGTATCGTGATTTTCGACGCTGTTCAGGGTGTTGAGCCACAGTCCGAGACAGTCTGGCGGCAGGCGGATCTTTACCGTGTCCCGCGCATCTGCTTTGTCAATAAGATGGATCGCATCGGCGCCTCCTATGAGCGCACAATTCAGATGATCCGGGACCGCCTGGCAGCTAACCCGATCTCTGTTCAGATGCCGATTGGTCGCGAGTCTGATTTCAGCGGCCTGGTCGACCTCATTGCTGAAGAGATGATCGTCTGGACGGATGAAACCGGCTCGACACCCGAGCGCAAGCCCATTCCGGATGAGCTGCAGGCGCAGGTCTCCGATCACCGCCTCAAAATGATCGAGCAAATCGCTGAGACAGATGAGTCCCTGACGGACAAATTTATTGAGGGCGAAGAGATCGGCAACGATGAATTGGTTGCGGCTCTTCGCCGTGCCGTCATCGCCGGTGAAGCTACACCGGTGCTCTGCGGCTCAGCCTTGAAGAACAAGGGTGTTCAGACCCTGTTGGATGCGGTCGTCGCTTATCTGCCCGCGCCGACGGAGATCCCTGACGTTACCGGGTTGAAACCGGATTCAGATGAAGAGGTCACCCGCCCGCCTGACCCAGAGGCGCCGCTGAGCGCACTGGTGTTCAAGATCGTCACTGATCCGTATGTTGGTCGGCTGGCATATTTCCGGGTTTACTCTGGCAAGTTAAAGAAGGGCTCGACGGTCTACAACTCGACAAACGAGAATCGTGAGCGCGTGGGCCGTTTGCTGCGCATGTACGCTGACCGCCGCGAAGATATAGAAGAGGTCCTGGCGGGGGATATTGGAGCGGTGCTCGGAATGAAAGACACTTTCACCGGAGATACGCTCTGCGACGCCGCCAACCCGATCATTCTGGAGGAGATTACCTTCCCCGACCCGGTCATCTTTGTGGCGATCGAGCCCAAGACGATGGCCGATCAAGATCGGCTCTCCGAAGCCCTGAAGAAATTATCCGAAGAGGACCCGACGTTCCGCGTGGGCGTCGATGAGAACACAGGCCAGACGCTGATCTGGGGCATGGGGGAGCTTCACCTTGAGGTGTTGATGGATCGTATGGTGCGCGAGTTCAACGTGCAGGCCAAGATCGGCCGGCCGCGAGTTGCCTTTCGCGAATCGATCCGCAAGGTGGTCCCGGAGGTTGATTACCGGCACGTCAAGCAGACCGGCGGCCGTGGGCAGTTTGCGCACGTCGTCATCCGTGTCGAACCGACGGAACCCGGAGAGGGCATCATCTTCGAGAATGAAATTACCGGCGGCGCCATCCCGCGTGAGTTCATCCCGGCTGTCGAGCAGGGTATACGCGAATCCTCCGAGGCAGGTGTTCTGGCGGGCTACCCGGTAATTGACGTCAAGGTATCGCTGTTGGATGGCTCCTCGCATGAAGTGGACTCATCCGATATGGCTTTCAAAGTCGCCGGCTCGATGGCGTTTAAAGAAGCGCTGCACCGCGGGGCACCCGTCCTGCTGGAGCCAATCATGAAGGCCGAGATCGTCACGCCCGAAGATTACCTCGGGGAGGTAACCGGCGACCTGGCATCCAGGCGTGCCGCCATCGAAGCGGTTGAAGTGCGCCCTGGTGGACTGCAGGCGATCGATGCCATGGTCCCCTTAGCCGAGATGTTCGGCTATGCCACCGAACTGCGCTCGATGACTCAAGGCCGTGGCGCATTCACGATGGAATTTGACCATTACGAGCAGGTTGAAGCACGTGTGTCCGAGAAACTACTGGTGGGCGTTTAAGCCCACGATTGCATAACACTGCACTTTTCGAACGAAGGAGTGGGAAGAAGAGATGGCCAAGGAAACATTTGAACGAACGAAGCCACATATGAACGTAGGGACGATGGGGCACATCGACCATGGGAAGAC
>JASFUN010000051.1:0-8102 GCA_050050255.1 Anaerolineales bacterium
GCCGTCCAAATGAAACTGCTCGCAGGATTTACGGCATCTACGGGAGTTGAGCGCCTATGATCATGAACTCTGCCAAGTACACACGCTTGCTATTGCTGTTCACGGCAGCCCTGGCTGCATGCTCGCCCCAGTTCTCGGCTCCCAGTCCCAGCACCCTGACCGGCAGGCTTGACTCGGCTGGCTATGTCATGCATCGCTGGGATCAGGGAATCTCCATCCTGCTATTTTTCGAGAGGCCTGCAGGCTATTTTTGCGAGAGCAGCAGCGGGAGCACCGATAGTGAATCTGTCACCGAATGCACCATCGATACGGCTTCTGGGAGAGAAATCAGGTGGCAGATTCGGTCGAGCGATGGGAAAGGCGCAGGCCTTACGATTTCCGGCGATCATTTCGATATCGACGGTGACGCGCTTTTCCTCATCCACACTGATGGACCAGGGATCAGGGTCGAGAAACTCAATCGCGAGCTAAGCGCAATCATCTTCGAGAACCAGGCTATCTCGCAATTTGCCGGGAACGATAACGATATCCAGTCGTTCCTGGAGTCACTCAAATGACGTCTGATGATAGGGCTAAGAGGTGCGTAACCGTGTTGAATCGTTGTATTATTCTTTAGATACCTGATCAGCACCGAGTTCAGTTCGATCCTTGGCTGAACAGTAGCATGGAGTAGACCAATGCCTGCTCGAGTCGTCGTGACCGGCATGGGCACGATCAACCCCATCGGACACAGTTTGGCCGAAAGTTGGAATAACCTTTTAGACGGAACTCCCGGCGTCGGTCCGGTCACGCTGTTCGATCCAGAGGATCTCAATATTAAGATCGCTTGCGAGGTGAAGGATTTTGACCCTGAAGTACTTCTGAGCCCTAAGGAAGCCCGCCGGCGAGATCGCTTCGAGCAGTTCGCATTCCTGGCGACAGGGGAAGCGCTTGCCCACTCGGGGTTGACCATAACGGAAGAAAACGCCGATCGCATTGGCACAATCATTTCATCCTCAGGGGGCGGGCTCGGCACCGTGGAGGAATCCCACCTGACCCTGCTCGACCGTGGCCCTCGGGCGATGAACCCTTTCACGACGCCGAAGTACATGTCAAGTGGTGCCGCAGGGCTAACCTCCATCGATTTCAACCTGCGAGGACCGGCATTTTCAGTTGAATCTGCATGTGCTTCATCTTCAGATGGCATCGGCGTAGCCTGGCTGTTGATCCGCTCTGGCCTCCTCGATGCGGCCGTCGCAGGTGGCAGCGACGCCTCCATTGTTCGTATGAGCGTCGCTGCGCTGGACCGTTCCGGGGCTATGTCCCGCCGGGCAGGTCCACACCCAAAGGCGCCCCAGCCATTTGACCTTGATCGAGACGGATTTGTCATCGGCGAAGGCTCCGGGGTTCTCGTTCTGGAATCCGAGCAGCATGCCCGCAATCGCGGCGCCGAAATCCTGGCCGAGCTAGCCGGCTACGGCGCCAGTGCGGATGCGTTCCACATCACAGCCCCGCTGGAGGATGGCTCCGGCGCGGCCAAAGCTATGCGCAACGCGCTTGAAATCGCCGGCATTCATCCGGACAGCGTCGATCACATAAACTCTCACGGCACAGGGACCCGCTTGAATGACATCTCGGAAACGATCGCGATCAAGTCGTTGTTTGGACCGCATGCTTTCGAAATGCCGGTCTCCGCGACCAAGTCCATGACCGGTCACTTGATGGGCACAACCGCGGCGGTCGAAGCTATCTTCACCGTCCAGAGCATCCTTGAAAATGCCGTCCCCCCGACAATCCATTACCAAACACCCGATCCGGATTGTGACCTGGACTATGTGCCCAACGAAGCGCGTGACTTCAATGTCGAGGTTGCCATCAGCAATGCCTTCGGATTCGGAGGCCACAACTCAGTACTTGCTTTTCGCGAATACAATTGAACGCCCGCGTACGCCCACGCAGCGCGGTCGCCTCGGTTGAGGCTGCAATTTGTGAATCCTGAGGAAAATCAGAGGTGGTTCAAGCACCAAAGTTCAGCAAAAAGAAGAAACTGCGGCGCCCGATCGAGTAGGCTGACATGCCACAGGAAGAGGTTCATTTATCAGGCAAGCGAACGTTCTACATTCCCCTTTCAGCCTGCCATAAAGCTAAATGGGTTCCAACTCAGAGGTGGGCAAGACTCCCTTAAGCCAATCAGAGGCCAGATTGTCATCCTCGAAAACCTGCATACGTGTGCCGTGCTCACGCGCAAGTCTTGCCAGCGTGCTAACACCGTCGGATACACCCGCAGTTATGATGGCAAATTTTGTACCAAGGGCGAAAGGTTTATCCTTGAAGCTCGTGGCGAAATTCAGCAACATCGCCGGCGAGAAACCCATAATCTTCTCGATCTTTCCCCCATAAACGGCGACTCTCCTGAAGCCTAGCTCTTCGGAGATCAGCGCCGCGCGGTTGCGCGCTTCTAACGCTTCGAGCAGATTCGTCTCCCCCATGACGTGGATTTCGATCAGCCCCCGATTGCGGTCGACACAAATTTCGTATGACATGTAATCCTCTCGCGAGGCTTTTATCAAAAATCGATCATAACGCAAAGCCGCTTTTTCTGCTAATCACGTCTGACACAAAGGACAGGACAAGATGGCTGCACCAAAAATAAGGTGTAGGGTATAGAAGTGTGAGTTCTGGTCTAAAAGCGGATGACATCAGGCCTTGCCATGCTCTGTCATTCGCCATAACCTGTTGATGATCCAACAATATCGAACGCCAAGGATAAACCTGATGGAAGAGTACGAGGTAAGGCCTAAAAACATCAAACGAAGGCTCATTGTCGATGCTGGTCATCTGGCTCAAAATCGCCACATCATTCATGGCCTCGTGGAGGCTGATATCACCCACGCCCGAACGCTGCTCCATGAACAGTCGAAACGTCTCGGATCTAAACTTTCCTTCACCGCCTTTCTCGCGGCCACCTACGCTCGTGCCATCTCCGAAAAACCAGGGGTTCAAACCTATCTGAATTGGCGTGGCCAACGGATCATCTTCCGGGACGTCGATGTGGCAACTTTAATCGAACCTTCCGAGGGCGCCGTCGCGATTCCACATATTCTCCGCGATGCAAATCGCAAATCGGTGCGCGAACTCACGGATGAGATTCGCGCCGTCCAGGAGAGGCCCATCTCAAGTGCCCAGGCTGGTGGCCTTATCGACCTGGCACCCCATCTTCCCCGCTTCATACGCCTTTTCTATTTCTGGATCCTGAAGAAGAACCCTCGATGGTTCCGTGCTGCTGCTGGCACAGCCGTGCTAACCTCCATAGGGATGTTCGGGAAAAGCGGCGGTTGGGGGATCGCTTTTCTCTCCACCCACACGCTCGGGCTCACGGTTGGGGGAATTGCCACGAAGCCCGCGGTCCATAACGGCCAGATCGAAGTAGGGGAGTTCCTGCAGCTCACACTGTCCTTCGACCATGATGTCGTAGATGGGGCACCTGCCGCCCGCTTCACGAGCCGATTCGTCGAGATGCTTGAGGCCGGGTCTATCCTTCAGGAATAGACCCCTTCAAGGCACGCTCAATCGAGAGGCCAGCTTAATTTCCCTGAAATCACACCTACTTCGCAGTGGCGACCCATCTGTCGTCACCAACCCAACGCCATCCATGCGGCTCGAATTTTCGATCGAGCGTGCTAAAATTAGGACATTCTTTGTCGTGAAAACACGGACTTCTGGAGGAGAAATGGACCGCTATCTGGTCGAATCGAATCACAGCGCAGATAATTGCGAGCTAGTCATCAAACAAGTCCATTCCATGGGTTACCTGCACTTTTTTGAATGGGGCTGCGCCGACAATGTACACACTGGATGGGCATTTATCGAGGCTGAAAGTCATGAGCAGGCTTTGATGTCCGTTCCCTCCATCGTTCGTGAAAAAGCCCGTGCGGTGCGGGTGGTCAAATACGGCGAAAAGCCCGGTCAGGAGCTCCATCCTTCCTGAGCCCGTCGCAGGTGATTAAGGGCGCCTGGAAATATTCGCTCGGGGAGGCAAACATGTTTCGCGTTTTTGGTGCAGTGCTGTTTCTGCTTGGCTTTGGGATATCCTTTTATTATCGAAAAAAGTCGGAGACCGAAAGCGAGCCTGTCTCGTTCAAAGAGGAGGGGCTATTCGTGATGATCACCTTGCGGATGGCAGGATTAGCGATGTGGCTGTCCGTGATCCTCTGGCTAATCAACCCTGCTTGGATGACCTGGTCCCAGTTGGACGTGCCCAGGTCGCTACGCTGGGTTGGCGTCGCGCTCGGGTCTGTCTGCCTCCCGCTCACGTACTGGCTTTTCAGCAGCATCGGGTCAAACATCACCCAGACCGTCGAGACGCGTGCCAACCATGAACTCATCACCGTGGGCCCCTACCGCTATGTCCGCCACCCGCTGTACTCGGTCGGGATGACGATGTTCTTCTCGTTCGCTCTGATAGCCGGGAATTGGTTTATTGCTCTGGCCACTGCGATGGTGTTCGTCATGCTGCTCATCCGTCTGCCCAAGGAAGAGGCAAAGTTAATCGAACGATTTGGGGATGATTACCTCATATACATGGAGAACACAGGTCGCCTGTTTCCACGTATATAATCCTTCCCAATTTAGAACGGAGCTGGGACATGCAGCCCAACCAGGTCATAACGCTGTTCGACTATCACTGGGACACAACTGAGCGCCTGCTGGAAAATGCAGCACAGCTTGACGCAAATACCTATCATGCCCATAGCGAGTACGGCGCGGGCTCGATTCATAAGCTCTTCTTTCACCTGATCGCAGCAAACCATGGATGGCGGATCGGGCTTGTTGAGGGCAGGCAACAGCCTGGATTGAGCGTGGATGATTATCCTGACCGGTCGGCGTTAGAAGCGTTGTTGAAGCTGGAAAGAGCGGCGTGGCGTGAGTATCTCTCCCAACTCTCCAAATATAACCTTGCAAGTGAGGTCACAATAACGACGCTGCGGGGACATGAGCGCTCATTTCCACTCTGGCGCGTTTTGATCCACCTGATCCTGCATGGGATGCAGCACCACAGCGAACTTGCCCAAGCGCTTTCCAGCCACGGGTTGTCACCCGGCAATATCGACTTCATCTTTTACTCACGTGAGGGGAGCTGATCCCTCGACATGACCACGCCCTACAGGACAGAGAGTCACGTAAAAGCCACGCCATGGCGCAAGCCGGCTCAATGACTCAAGCATACAATCAGACCATGATCAAAATCCGTACATACCAGCCACAAGACTGGTCTTCGATTTGCAGCATTCACGATCTTGCTCGACCTGATGAACTGCGTGGTTCTTGTGACCCGCGGGCGTTTATTCCCATTGAGCAGGATGAGGAGGTCGCGCAGCTCAAGCGCAGCGAGAAGCTTGTCGCCGAAAACGATGGACAGGTCATCGGATTTGTCGGCGTCGAGGACGATTGCATCGCTTGGTTATACGTACACCCTGACTTCTACGGCCAGGGGACCGGGCGCGCACTGCTGCGTGCTGGTCTGGAACGCGTGGGCGGTACTGCCTGGACAATCGTTCTCTCCGGCAATAAGCACGCGATTGACCTATACACGAGTGAGGGCTTCAGGGAAGTTCGGCGCTTTGAGAGTGAGAACGCAGGTTATCCCTGTACCTGCTTGCGCATGGAACGGGCCGCGAATGGCTAGTGAAGAGAGGCAACATGCAAATTTTGACGGGTACGAACTGGAATAAGGCAGAAGGAGGCACCTTTGTCGGCGTGCTGATCATGAGGCATGTCAAGAACCCGAGCTCCCATCCAGGTTTGCAGAGGCGTAAAACCGAAATCGAGGCGCAGCTGCGGAGAGAATATGCAGGCATGGAGCGGCCCGAGCTGCGCGCCCAACCAACGCTCGCCGCCTACGACCGTTTCTATCATCGCTTTAGAAAAACCTACCATCTCCTGTTGCAGTTGGAATCGGTGTTGGCTGGAAAATCTATCCCCACGGTCTCTGCACTAGTGGAAGCCATGTTCATGGCAGAACTTGAGGATCAATTGCTCACTGCGGGACACGACCTAGGGACAGTTAATCCCCCGATTTGCATCGACGTCGCAACCGGATCTGAGACATACACCCGCATGAACGGAAAGCAGCAAACCCTGAAACAGGGCGATCTCTACACGCACGACGCAGAAGGGATCCTGTCAAGCGTAATTTATGGCCCTGATCAACGCACGCGCATACGGCCAGATACCAGGGAGGTGATTTTTACAACCTACGCAGTCCCAGGTATTGAGGCCGAAGATCTTAAAGCCCACCTTGAAAGGCTGCGCGATTATGTCTTACTCATCAGTGATGAAGGCGAAGTGGAATCGCTTGAGATCTTCGGAGGCTGAGCGAGATGCTTTTATCTGATAAACAGTTCAATCGCAGATTCAGTCAATTGTTATGAAAGGTACCAGGCAGCGCTCAAGCCAATCGAACACCTTCGCCCGGTGGACCAAGTTGATCGTTATTTTGTTGTTGGTCACCCCGGTGGTCCTAGCCGCTGGCTGCCGTTTGCGCACATCCGCGACTGGGTCGCTCGAAGGTCATGTCTCTATCGGCCCGCTCGTCCCCGTGTTGCGGGAAGGTGAAACGGAGCCAACGCCCTCCCCTGAAATGTACGCCCAACGTCAGGTTGTCATCTACAACGCCGGTGGCAGCAGGGTTGTCGAGCGGGTTTCAATTGACCCAGCTGGAAATTACGAAGTCGAGCTTCCCGCCGGCACTTATACCGTCGACATCAACCGGATCGGCATCGACAGCGCGGCCGGGCTTCCCACGCAGGTCGAGATCGAAGCAGGTGAACCCGTGCGTTTGGACATCTCGATCGATACCGGGATTCGGTGATCTTAATTTAGCCAATTCACGGAAAAGGAGCGATCGTAACAGTGGGAAATGATAAAACGGTTGGACTGACTAAGGACGCTGGATACCAGGTAGGGGCGCGACGGACGATCGAGGCTGACCATGCAAGAGTATGGGATTTCGTCTTCTCTACAGAAGGGCTGAAGCTCTGGCTGGGACCGACCCGGGGGTTCCCGTTTGAGGTAGGACGATCTTACGAACTCAATGATGGCGCTGTAGGTGATGTGCGCGTTTTCAAAAGTGGCTCCCACGCACGCTTGACCTGGCAGCCCGGTGATTATTTGCGCCCGTCGACGATTCAGGTGCGGATTCTTGACAAGGGTCGCAAAACGACCATTGCATTTCATCAAGAACACCTGCCGAGTTCTGCTGCTCGTGAGAACCGACGAGAACACTTCCTCGCTGCACTCGAAGCGATCGAACAAAGAATGTCCATTGGATAGGGCAACCGCAAAGGCGATCATGCCGGGCAGGCTATCAAGCATCATTTAGGGATCTACGCAGAGCTGATTAACTTCGATTGCGGCAGGGAACGGCACGGCGCATCCACCAACCTTGCCCCTTTACCATCGCATCACAGAGCATCACAAGGGGAGCACAAGACCTCGGAGGCAGCAGGGATGAAGACATTAATCAAATTCGAAGAAGCAGCCCTCTTCGCTTTAGCCATTTGGCTCTTTTCACAATTGGACGTTTCGTTGTGGTGGGCACTTCTTATGCTCTTGGCTCCCGATATCGGGATGCTTGGGTACCTATTTAACACACAGGTAGGGGCAATCAGCTATAACCTGCTCCACCATAAAGGCATCGCAATCGGATTGTATTTGCTAGGAATCCTGGTTATGAGCCCGATTCTGCAGATGATCGGGCTGATCATGTTCGGGCACTCATCATTAGACCGGGTCTTTGGCTACGGCTTGAAATTTAAGGACGCTTTTCAACATACTCATCTTGGTTGGATTGGTAAAAGCCGAGCGCAAAGTTGATGCGCGATTATTTTGGTCGAACTATCCCCGCATTCGCGCATCGTCTGCATAGAGAAGCGCTCAATAAGACAAGCTTCGGGCATGCCTCCGGCGATCGCCAAATCCTTCCTTGCGGCGAGCAGGCTGGAGCAAGGGTAATCCAGATTGTCAAGGTATAATTTTCTGCATCTGAATAAAGCACACAGCAACGGGATCTCACCTTAGGAGGGCGCAGCATTGCGGTTGAGCAAACCTGTTTTCATCGCCAT
>JASFUN010000052.1:0-8072 GCA_050050255.1 Anaerolineales bacterium
CCTTTACAGTTGCTGACGACATCGCAAGCGATGAAAGCTGCCCGGCCACTGTCAGCCTCGCCCCCGGCGCTGCGATCACGTGCACGGCGAGCTATACGATCACGCAGGCGGACCTAGATTCTGGATCGGTGACGAACACGGCTGCGGCCAGCGCTTCCTTCAACAGCAGCCCGGTGGTTTCAAATGAGGACAGTGAGACCGCAAATGCCACACAGTCGCCTTCGATCCAGGTGGTGAAGGAGGTGTCGGTGGATGGTGGTTTGAGCTGGTTTGACGCCAACAGTCCAACGGGACCTGTGGTGGGTCCCACTAGCGACCCTCGATTCCGGTTCACGGTTGAAAATAGCGGCAACGTTACCCTGGCGAATTTAAGCTTGAGCGACACAGACATCGGAGTGTTCTACCAGAGCGACCTGTCCACTGCCTGCGTATTCCCTGGAACGCTGGCTCCGGGAGCGACCTTCGCTTGCTTCGCCACGCTGGCCTGGGCACCAGGGCAGCACAGCAACACCGCCACGGCCGGGGGAGATTTCAACAACACGACTTATTCAGACAATGACGACGCACATTACTTTGGAACGACGGCGGCATATACCATCAGTAAGACGGTCACGGACGTGGACGGTGCGGGACCCGGCGGCAGTGTGGATGCGATGGGTGATGTGATCGCGTACCAGGTGGTGGTGACGAACACGGGCAACCAGGTGATCACTGGTGTCACGCTGAGCGATACGCTGGTGACCAGCGTGGGATCACCTGTCGAGTCGCTTGCCAACAACGGGTCACTGGATGTCGGCGAGACCTGGACCTGGACGTACACCTATACCGTCACGCAGGCCGATATCGACAGCAATGGCGGTGGGGACGGGGATATCGATAACACCGCCACGGTGTCATCGAACGAATTGAGCGATCAGAGTGACAGCCGGGCGGTTGGGATCGTTCAGGCATATTCCATGACCATCCTCAAAGAAGTATCTGATGATAATGCTACGTGGGTCGATAACGTGACCGTTCGGGTGGGTGATACGGTGTACTACCGCGTGCGGGTTGAGAACACGGGCAACACCACACTGACTGGATTGACCGTTTCGGACCCGGCGTGCAGCTTGACGCGTGGATCCGACCTAACAGGCGATGATGATGGCGAATTTGAGCCAGGCGAGGAATGGGCTTATTACTGCAGCATCACCGCAGTTGCCGGGTTGCAGACAAACACCGCTTCGGCGGACAGCAACGAGACTCCCCAGGACAGTGACGATGCGAGTTATTTTGGCGGGGATCCGTCCCTGAATATCATCAAGGAGGTCTCGGACGACAACGCGACCTGGGTCGATAACGTGGCGGTATCGGTTGGCGATACAGTGTACTACCGGGTGCGCGTGGAAAATTTGGGAAATATCAGCCTCTCGAACCTTGTTGTCGATGATGGCATGCCCGCATGCACCTTGATAAGGGGTTCAGATCTTAATGGCGATGATGACGGCGAGTTCGAGGTAGGTGAGGAGTGGGCTTATTACTGCAGCGTCACTGCTGTTGTCGGGACGCAGGTAAACACCGCTTCGGCGGACAGCGATGAGACCCCAACTGACACGGATAGTGCCAGTTATCTGGGAATTGCAGCTCCCAGCATCTCGAAATTGTTCTCCCCGGGCACGATCAACGCCGGCGAAGTCAGCACCCTGATATTCACAATCAACAATCCGAACACCTCGACCGCCCTTATTGGTGTCGCCTTCGATGACACGTTTCCCACTACGCCGGGTGCGATGGTCGTTGCCTCGCCGGCGAATGCATCCTCGACGTGTGGCGGAACAGTGAGCGCGATCGCCGGGACAGGTTCCATCTCGTTCAACGCCGGGACGATTCCACCCGGGGGGTCCTGTACTGTGCGCCTCGACGTTACGGCGCCGGTCGCGGGCGTCTATGCCAATATCAGCGGCTTCGTATCGTCGACCAACGGCGGTGTCGGCAACCGGGCGAGCGCCTCGCTCATAGTCGGCTCTGCTGCGATCGGCGATCCGGCGGTGACGAAGAGCGGGGACCCATCCACTGCCCAGGTGGGTGACATCGTCACCTTCACGCTGCAGGTATTCAACAACGGCAGCGTGGATGCAACCAACGTGGTCGTCACGGATACACTGCCAAATATCCTGGATTACGTAACCATCTCGGCGCCTGGGGCAACTTCAGCCTCCTACAATGCTGGAACCCGAACAGTCACGATCGACTACGCGCTGGTAACACCTTCGGATTTGTTCTCAGTCCTACTGACGACAAGGGTAAACGACCTGGGCACGCCGCCAGGCGGCACGAACACGGTGAATCTCGTGTCGGAGTCACCGGATGCAGATCCGACGAACAATGTCGACTCGACGCCTATCACGATCGTCGTGCCTTCGGAAGCACCTGCGCCGGAGACAGGTTTTGCGCCCGATCGTGTGTCGTCCATCCCGGCCCAGCCGGAAGGGTTCACGTATGAACGCTACCCGGGATTATCGTTTGAGATCCCGGCGCTGGGCGTCCGTTCGGCTATCGTCGGCGTTCCGCTTGATGAAGATGGATGGGATGTCACCTGGCTCTGGGATCAGGTCGGCTATCTGGACGGGACCGCGTTCCCCGGTTGGGACGGCAATTCGGTCCTCACCGGACATGTTTACTTGCCCAGCGGGCTGCCCGGTCCATTTGTAGATCTCAAGCGGGTGGCATGGGGCGATCAGGTGGTCGTGGAGAGTTTCGGGTCCCGCTACATCTACGAGGTGCGCGAGTCTAGGCTTTATGCAGCGGAGAGCAGGCGGATTATCAGGCATGAAGAGACGCCCTGGTTGACGCTTATCACCTGTCAATCGTTTGATGAAGAATCCGGCACCTATAAATGGCGCAGGGTCGTGCGAGCAGTACTGGTGGCTGTCGAGGACCTTCCGTGAGGTAATTCTGTGTGGATAAGATCGAGCGCCGTGCCCTTGGCACGGCGCATATTTTTCCCGACAGGACGGCAACTGCGCATCAAAGTAGCCTGAAAAACTTTAAGTTAAATTCATTCGAGCAATATAATTCCCGGGAATGTCCGGTGGAGGCCTGCACGCAAACCACCAGCCCGAAGCCGGCACAGATCCCGGCGGAAACAAGTGCTCCTGAAGGTTGAATTAAATAAATAGGTCCATCTTAAATCAAAGCCGGTCAGCGCAGTTGCTGACCGGCTTTGTTGGTGCCCCCAGGGGGATTCGAACCCCCGTTTTAGGCTTGAAAGGCCTACGTCCTAGTCCCCTAGACGATGGGGGCAGCGGGTGAGATTGTACCATTGACGCGAGATAGCGGTCAACGCCGGCTTTTAGGTGGACCGCCGCGATAGGCCGGCACGGTGATCGGTGCGATGCGCACCAGGCGCCGGTCCAGCAAACGCGCCCTTAAACGAGGGTCGATCTCTTCGAGCGCATCGGCGGTGGTGATGACCGTGGGGAGCTCGGCGTTGTAGCGGTAGTTGTAGAGCTGGTAGAGTTTTTCATGCACCCAGGGTTTGGCCGCCTGTGAACCCATATCATCAAGGATGAGCAGCGGAGCCGTGCGTATCTCATCGAAACGGCGGTCGTAGGAGGTCTCGCTGTTGGGGCTGAAAGTAGAACGCAGGTGGTCGAGCATGTCCGGCACGACCACGAACATGACCGGGAACCCCTGGCTGGCGCGGTAGTTGGCGATTGCCGAAGCCAGGTGCGTCTTCCCTGAACCGTAGGGCCCCATTAACACCAGCCATCCTTCTGGTCGCTCCGCGAAGCCTTGCGCCAGTTGGAAAGCGCTGTCAAGTGTCTTCAAATCAGTTTTGGAAAGTCCCTCATCTTTGCGCAGGCTGAATGTGCCGAAAGTTTGACCTGCGTGCAGCGAGAGCGTCGAGAGTTCGTGCTGACCGCTGTCGTCGGTTGGCCGGCGGTAATCGGGAGCGTTGATGGTCACCAGCGATACGAGCTCGGGGTCAGAAAGCCGAGAGCGCATACGCCCCTCGATCTGTTCGAGCGCCAGATTAGTCGTCACGACGGTTGGCAGGTGGTTGATATAGCGGTAGTTCAGGATCTGAAACAACTTCTCGCGCGCCCAGGGTGTAGCGCTCTGGGTGCCGAAGTCGTCCATGATCAACAGGGGGGCAGTGCGCACGCGCTCGAAGCGCGCTTCGAATGTTTCGTCTTCCGCCCCGTAGGCAAAGCGAAGCTGGTCGAGCAGGTCAGGTACGGTCAGGAAGAGCGTGGGGATTCCTTCTTCAACGGCCTGGTTGCCCACGGCGGCTGCCAGGTGAGTTTTGCCCACCCCGTAGCCCCCGAGCAGGAGCAGCCAGCCCTGGCGTTCATCTGCAAATGTCTGTGCGAGGTTGTAGGCTTTCTCGATGGATTCCTGCTGCTGGACGCCCAGGCCCACACGCCCGCGCGGATTGAAGCTGTCGAATGTGAGATGCTCCAGTTTATCGAGCTGGCTCAGGCTGAACAGGCGATCGCGTACGCGTGAGTGCAGCTCGGACTGCCTGCAGATGCAAATGCGCAGCCGGCCAAACTCCGGGTGGTCGAGCGGCAGGTCATCGCGCAGATAGCCGGATCCGTGACAATGCGGGCAGTTCGGATCCCCGGCACGATCCTTACGCTGGGTCTCAGGTTCAGGAGTCCCAGAGGTCTGCGAACTTGCCCTGGATGTATCTGCGGCGAGCCTTTTCAGTGTCTCCTCGATCTTCTCGCTCATCCCGTCCTCGACTCTTCCAATCTTCAAGGATGGCCTCAACGTAGCGCCATTTCCTGACGTTGTTCTCAACCGCGATGCGCATGCTGTCCTCGATCCAGGAGAGTGGGTACTCCTCTTCGGCATCGCGCAGGCTCTCGGCGATCATAGGCGTCAACGGCCCGATGTTCTGTTCATAAAGAGTATAGATGTTGGGGCGTTGATAGGCCAGAGCGATCGGGGCTTCTGGGTCACCGCTGGGCTGCCATTCGCCCGATTGTATCCCCTCCACGGCGGCGCGCCCCTTTGCTGAGTTAATAAAAAAATAAGCGCGGTCATCCTGACCTTCAACAGCTGCTTTAAGCAGCGTGCCGCGTGATACCGCGCGTTCGAGCGCCTCATTGAGCGCCTGCTGCTCTGTGAGGTCGGGAGACTTGATAGCCTGCATCAACCCATCGTCCGCCTGCATCTCGGCGAGCGTCAGATAGCGCCTTTCAGGAGGCTTCTTGGCCAGCGCCCAGAACGCGTACAGCGTGATCTTCATCTCACCGAGATGGTCGATCTGGGTGAGCAGCTCGCTGAAGAACAGATCCGGAACCGGTGTCAGTTCCAGTCGACCTGCGGGAAATCCTTCGAAGCCGGACCTTTTTCTCATCGGCGTTTGATCAGGACCCTGCGATCATGACCGCGCTCACTCCTGCTCGACAGCCATGCGCGTCGCCGCGTTCTCAAATTTTGCAAGGGACTGGCGGAATACCAGCTCGACGACGCCGACGGGGCCGTTGCGGTGTTTGGCGACGATGATCTCGGCGATGTTTTGTTTGAGCGTATCGTCCTCGTATTGATCCGGACGGTAGATGAAGAGCACGACATCGGCGTCCTGCTCGAGGCTGCCTGATTCACGCAGGTCCGAGAGGATCGGTCGCGGCGGGCGCCTCGACTCGACGGCGCGCGACAGCTGTGCTGCGGCCAGAACCGGCACGTTCAGTTCACGCGCCAGCGCTTTGAGGTTGCGTGAGATATAGGAAACCTCCTGCACGCGGTTATCAATGCGCGTGTCGCCCGTCATGAGCTGCAGGTAGTCGATGATGATCAGGTCGAGGCCGACTTCCATATGCAGCCGGCGGCATTTTGTGCGCAGTTGAAGCGGTGTGATCGCCGGTGTGTCATCCAGGTAAATCTGAGTCTCGCTCATCGTGCTGACAGCCTGGGTGAAGATCGGCCACTCGTCATCCTGCAGGTTGGCAAGGCGCAGCCGTTGAGAGTCGATCCCGGTTTCCTGGGCGACCAGACGCTGCACGAGCTGTTCGTTGGACATCTCAAGCGAGAAGAGCGCCACATGCTTCTTGTGGATCTGGCTGGCGTTTTTCGCCACCGAGAGGCAGAAACCGGATTTGCCCTGGCCGGGGCGACCGGCGATGATCAGCAGGTCGCTGGACTGCAAGCCCCCGAGCAGCCGGTCGAGATCGATGAAACCCGTCGGCACGCCGATGGTCTCATCACGATGGCGGGCGAGGTAATCGATACGGTCGTAGTATTCAGAAAGTACGTGCTTGATCGGCTGCAGCTGGTGCGTGAGGCGGCGCTCGCTCACGCCGAAGATCGATTTTTCCGAATCGTTGACGACCTCTTCGATCGTCGATCCGGTCTGGTAAGCAAGGCGTGCAATCGTGTTCGCCGCAGCGAGCAGACGCCTGCGGGTTGCCGTCTCCTCTACAGTGCGCGCGTACGCCTCAGCGTGCAGCGACGAAGGGACGTTGTTGATCAGCGAGGTGAGGTATGCCGGCCCGCCAACCTCCTCGAGACGGTTCTGTCGCTCGAGTTCTTCCGACACTGTCAGGATATCGACCGGCAAGCGTTGATCCTGCAGAGCGGCAAACGCTTCCCAGACCCAACGGTTGCGGTGTAAAAAGAAATCCTCGGCGGTAAGGAAATGGGCGACATCGTAATACACTTCAGGGTTGACCATGATGGCGCCGAGCACGGCTTCTTCAGCCTGACGATCGTGCGGCAGTTCCTGGCTGGAACGTCCGTCGCCTGAGGAGGGAGTATTGGTAGGGGGAAATGGAAGATCGCTCATGCTCTGACCATTGGGTTAGGCTAAGAAAACTCCTTCATGAAGATAAGAGCAGTGGCACCATTTGGAACGATGAAATTCTCGCTGTGATGACCGTTTGTGAATGACGACAGGCGATCGCAACAGCTACTTCGTTGGGGGTTCTGTCTTACTCGTCGCCCTCGGCGTCTTCCTCGTCGTCGAGATTGCCCAGATCGAGAGATTCAACAAAATCTTTGAAGACCTCCAGGCGTTCCTCGGATTCTTCGCCTTCGGGGATCTCGGCTTCGATGTCTTCTTCAGGCTCGGTGGAAGCTGCTTCCATTACTTCTTCATCTACAAAGACGGGGACATGAACCCGAACAGCGAGAGCGAGGGCGTCGGAAGGGCGTGAATCGATCGCCATCTCCTGACCGTCGACCTGCAGGATGATACGTGCGTAGAAGACGTCGTCACGCAGTTCTGTGATGTTTACGCGCAGGACCTGCGCGCCAAGGTCACCGATGATGTTGCGCAGGAGATCGTGGGTTAGCGGGCGCACGACTTCGACCTCGTTCAGGCTCAGCGTGATCGCTTCGGCCTCATAAGGCCCGATCCAGATAGGCAGAAAGCGCTCGGAATCAAGCTCTTTTAGAATCACGATGCGCTGCTGCGACATTAAACTGACGCGGATACTGTCAATTTCGACTTCTACCATCCGCCAAGCCTCCGGCTAACCGATCCAAAGTTGACGGGATTATAACATGCTCTCCCACTTGCAGTCTCCCCGCTGGTCCTGTAGTTTATGGTTCGGGAATCAATGCTCCGATTCCAACCGTTAATCAATCCTGGAGGCCATTCGATGTTCGAGGGTTTGTTCTCTCCCAGGGGGGTGGCTGTCGTTGGGGCTTCGCGCAACCCGACCAAACTGGGTTACGGTGTAGCGAGGAACCTGGTGGTCTCGGGCTATCCCGGGGCTATTCATTTTGTCAACCCCCGGGGTGGCAGTTTGTTTGAGCGCCCGCTCTACCCAGATCTGGCTTCCGTCCCTGATCCGGTTGACCTGGCCGTGATCATGATCCCTGCCCCTGCTGTCCCGCCGGTGCTCACCCAGTGCGGGCAGCGTGGCATAGCGTTCGCCATCGTAGGTGCGGGAGGCTTTCGAGAGACTGGTGAGGACGGGTTGGCACTTGAGCAGCGCACGCTCGCAGCTGCGCGGGAAGCGGGTGTGCGTGTGCTCGGTCCTAACTGCATCGGATACCTGGACACTCATCTTCCGATCGACACCTCCTTCCTGCCTTTGCCCGGTCCTATCCAGGGCGATATCGCTTTCCTGTCACAC
>JASFUN010000053.1:0-8012 GCA_050050255.1 Anaerolineales bacterium
GCCTG
The DNA here is from genome assembly GCA_050050255.1 of Anaerolineales bacterium. Taxonomy (GTDB): domain Bacteria; phylum Chloroflexota; class Anaerolineae; order Anaerolineales; family E44-bin32; genus E44-bin32. The sequence continues at coordinate 6 of JASFUN010000053.1, forward strand.
CAGATAAGAGCGTCGCGGATTGCTAGCGATGCGCTGAGCCGCCAGTTCCCGGAACCCTTCCTGCTCATCTTCCGGGAAAAGCGCCGCCGCAACCCACGCTCCAAGCCAATCCATTCTGCCGAAAACCAACAAGAACAGCCGGCCGGCGGAATGCAGACCTCCCCTCAAGCTCACCTTCATACGGCTGAACGCGTTGACAATCACAAGCGACTTTACAAGCCGGGGATGATCGACGCCGAGCTGTAAAGCCACAAGGCCACCGAGGGAAAGGCCGACGACATGAGCTGAACTTATGCCCTGCTCGCCCATCCAATCAGCCAACACAGCAGCATACTCGTCCATCGTCGGCCAACCCGGCAGAGGTGCTGAACCGCCATGCCCGGGCAGGTCCGGAGCGTAAACATCGTGCTGCTTGGAGAGCGCCGAGAATTGCAACGGCCAATCTTCCCCGCTGGATCCCAGACCGTGAAGCAGCACGATTGGGTCCGAACCCGAGCCCTGGGCTCGATGGACGATGAAATTCATTTCCGGTCTCTTTATCCTCTGGCACAGAGTATGGAGCAGGTGGAGTGCGCCCTCATCTCAGGATTGGCAGCATGGACCAACCCGGGCGAGATCAAGGTGAGTTTACTTCAACAACAACCATGCGGTGGTCAGAAGCGAGCGATTCGCTGACAAACGCCCGGTTTGGTTCCAACCCCCGCAGCAAGACGAAGTCGATCCTGGATTGTGGGTCGATAGCCGGGCTGGTTGGTGGTGCCGGGAACTGACCGAGCTCACTGAATGGGTCAACGAAACCGGCCGACAGTATCGTCTGGATCTCAGGGTCATCGACCTGGGAATTAAAATCGCCGCCTAATGTAGCTGGCGAGTTCCCGGCGATGAACTCCAATGCCTGCTCAGCCTGTCGCAGCGTATCCTCGCTGCTGAGCCCCATCCAGATGCCATAGGCGTGGACTTGCTCCTGCCCCCAAGGCAGGACGACCTCGATCATCCCGGTCTGCTCCTGCCGGCTCGCCAGCAGACGGGCATCCTTGCGTACCGCTTCACCCTTGTACAAAACTGCAATCCCCGTCAGGTGCTCAACGGTCGGAAGGTAGTACACGTTCATGTGCAGGGTGCGGGCGAGGTAGTAGGCATTATCCGTACTGTAGCTCGTCATACGCCCCGTGTCGACCTCCTGCAATGCGACAACATCGGCGCCGGATTCAGTTATCGCCGCAGCGGCCTCCGCCAAAGTCGTGTGCCAGTCACCATCGTAACCGTAGTGGATGTTGAACGTGGCGAAGCGCCTGCTCGCAAGCGGCATTGTTTCAACCGCGGTCGGCCACACGGAGACGAGCACGATCACAAATGCGCCCAGCGTCGCAAGTGCCAGCTGGAACGCGCCTTCATCCACATCCATCTCTGATTTCAACGGGCCTGAAGAGGCGAGTCCCCAGGCAGCCGTCAACCCGCCGGCGAGAAACACCAGCCAACCCATCGAGCGCATGATGGGCAGCGTATAAGCGTATGTGAATGCGAAAGCATTCATGAAGTTCAATATCAGGAAGAACAACAATCCAAGCGCAAACCGCCCGCCGGCTTTGGTTGAATTGGAAAATTGCAATTCGCCCAGCATCAATAGCATCGACAGTGATATCCACTGGCTGAGCAGCAGCAGCGACATGGCTAATATCCCGGACGTAAAATAGCCCAGGAGCAGGCCTCCGATCATGATGACCACCACCATCATGCGAATAAATTTCGTCTTCAACACGCGTCGGATAACAGAGAGCACTCCCGGGTATAAAGGCAGTATCGTGATGACAATCAACAGGGGGGCGACGAGCGTGTATGAGACCCCGCTCCAGCGCGCGATGGCGTTCGGCAAGCCCAGCAGGGAAGTCTCCATGAAAAGAAAGCCACCCAATGCAGCCCCTACTCCCCACGAGATGCCGCTGAGCGGCATCCTTGCAGAGCTAGACCATGGTTTTGCCCAGAAGCTGAGCACGATGAACATCGCCATCCAGAGAGCGAACGCCGGCAAGGCCATCCATTCGAGACTGATGTCAGTCGTATGACCCAGGACGCGCAGCAGCTGCTCAATCACGATCGCGACGACCAACAGGTGCAAGAAACGGCGGAGGTCCAATCGGATGACCGGCACGGCGAACACCGCGGTTGAAAGGATGACCAGCAAAGCCCCCCAGTAGCGCACCCAGGCATCGTCGATGGACAGAGCCGCCCGAGAGGCACTGGCGACAAACGCCAAAGCAACCATCCACCGCCACGATGGTTTCCTGTTCACCCAGGCTGGCAGCAGCATCGCCATGAAAACGAGGGCATTGCTGATCACCAACCAGGCATCCGCAGGACCTTCAAAAACCTGATCGTAGATGAAACCGAACATCACTGAAAAAATGACGCGCAAGGCTTGCAGGAGGAAGAGCAGGGTGGCGATCGTGATGATCGATTCGACGACCCGTTCTTGTTTCATAACCTGAACCAAAAGCCTCCCTTCAGTTCAAAACAAGGTGCAGCGATGAGCCTGCACCCTTCAACGAACTGAGAGTTCCTGCATCATGCCATCGAGATCGGTGAGCTTTGGATTGTACGCTTTTGAGGAGCTTTGTTCCAACTGCCGTTTTACACCAGTAAGGTAATCCGTGTACGTATCGATAAACGATTCGAAATCCTCCCCGATGTAGCTGTCACCATCAGGTGGCAAATCCGGATTCGTCACGGGCAGGACCGCGGATAGATAATATTTGCCGTCGGACGTCAGGCCTTGAAAAGTGTAAAAGAGATCGCGGTTATTGATCGGCCAGGCTGCCTGACCATACTGGGTCAGATAGCGAATGCCCTCTCCATCCATAAACTCAACATACTTATACTGAACCGCAATCGATTGAGCCGCGTTCCATAATGGGAGGAAGGGATAGGGCTGCTGCGGTTTATCGGGTTTGTTTTCAAGCAAATCTTGCAGCTGGTCGATGCGATCGGAGGCTTCGCTGCTGAGCTGGCGATAATCATCGACCGGGAAGATGCTGATTTGTGGCTTGTGAAACGACGGTGATACCGGATAGTCGATGAAGGTCATACGCATGGAGTCTGGTGTTACCATGAACCCGGTATCGGTGTGAGCTGGAACCTCTTCACATACGACATCGACCTGCATCCAGGAGCTGGTTGTGATCCCCAGGTTGCCGCAGGTGAACTCCGCAGTTGGCTTGGCGACAGCCGTTTCACTTGGCGCAGGGGTATCCTCAGGTAGGAGGGTAGCCAATTCAGTTAAAGGATCATCCAGGAGCTCCGGCTCGATGGTCGTCACCTGTTCCAGCACACTGCTCGCGGATTGCGAGATCGCGCCGGACAGCGTGAACAGAAGTACAGATGCCAGACAGCAGCTAATCAGGATCAAACCTCCACACCCGAGAAGGATCCAGAGCCAGGTTAAGGATCCAGATCGAGAACCACTGTCATCAGGGCCATCAAAGGGCTTCAAACCCGGATCGGCGTTTTGAGGCGCTCCACAATTCCCGCAGAAATTCTGGCCTTCCGGTAGCTCTTCACCACAGTTGAAACAATTCATTTTGGCTACATCTCCTCAACCAGAGAGCAATCCGATCTCGGTCATCCTACATGCAGGTTTCGGTTGATCGGAACTCCCAGAAGTTTGATTACGGGTTGACCTCACCAATACCGAAGAAATAGACCGTGACGGAGCCGCCCTGGCCGGTGGGTTCAAACCTCAGAGAGTGGGGACCCGGTTCCAGGCCGGAGACCTCGAGGTAGCGCACGAATGCGCCGCCAGGCCACTGGTTATCTTCCCCACGCATCTCACCGGTCCACATCTCTTCCCCGTCGACGAGCACGCGCGCCCAGCCGTCATTATCGTCACCCCAGAGCTGTACACCAATGGCCGTGGTGCTGACTGCTGAGTCGACCTGGATGTACTGGCCGGGTTCACCCATCGCGAGCCATTCATTGTAGCGCCAACAGCCGCTGCTGCCGCAATTATCCATGACCATGATCTCCGCGGGCGGTGCCTTATACTGCGTGTTTGCATAGGCGAGCGCATCAGGCGGGATGCTGAAGAAGCGCGCATCACCAACGTGCAGCGTGACGCGGGGTCCTTCTTTCCCGCCGCTGACCTCTGCAGCATTTACGACGTTAATGCGGTAAAGTGTCTCCAGAGTTTCCGGTGGGTAGGTATCAAACCCGTCGAAGTACTCCTCGCTTTGTACATACTGCATGAGCAGCTCATAGGATCCGACGCTGAGTGCAGTTAAAACTCCATCATAATAGTAGCAGTATCTATCGCCACGATCCCATTCTGAAAACGTCAGATCATCCAATCCAACCGCCAGGCCTTCCCCAACAAAATCGACAGTGAAGGAAGACAGGTTGTCCTTTAATGTGGCTTCATCAACGGCACACTGGTAATAGCCGAAGCCGTAATCCCGTCCAACAGTGATCTCGGCATCAAAAACAACCTGGCCGACGCCGCTCTCAGCTTCGTTGTAATTCGAGACGTCTGTAAGAAAAAGCACATCCTCATCGGCATCCAAATCTCTTGGACGAATGGTGAACGCCGGCACATCGCTCGTCGGCATTTCGACGATTGCTTCCTCGTCCACTACGACCTCTTCCGTCAGCTTTGATGCCGTCTCTGTCACTGTTGCCTGCGGTTCGGTGGGCAAGCCGGAGACCTGTTCGTCAGGAAAAGCCGCAGGTTCAAACTGTTCGGGCTCGCCACCCAGGAGGATGAAAGCCGCAATTGCAGCCACGCCAATCAGCAGCACAGGAATCAATCCAAGTAAAAACATTTTCATCCCCGAGCGCTTTTGTGTTCCACTCATCGGTGGCTTGGGACTCTGTAGTTGAGCTTGCTCTCGAATGGGTGCTTGCACGGCTGGCGGGCGAACTGGTTGGCCGAGGTCCGGCGCCATCAGCGTCGCCATCGTATCCGGAGAAGCCTTGAAAACCAGCAATGTGTCACCCATGGCGATCACATCGCCATCCTTGAGGATGAAAAACCCACCCCGCTCACCATTCACGAGCGTGCCGTGTGCGCTGCCTAGATCTTCCAGCAGGACCTTATGCTCGTCAAAACGCAGGCGGGCGTGCTGTCGCGAGATTTTAGGATCGGATAATTGAACATCGCATCGGGTCCCGCGCCCGATGATCACTTCCCGTTGGTTGAGCGCAAACTCCTGTCCTTGAACGTTCGGGGTATCACCCTTCAACCACCCTAAGATGTCTGGATCTGTCATGTTTTGCTCCAGGCAGTAAATGTATGCGATGCTTGCGGATCTACGGCGCCGGACGCCAGGCTGCGTCGAAATCAAGCGCCGGGTCTTTTGTCAGTTCTTCATATCCAGTACAGCTGAGCTGCATGATGGCAATCTTGTGATCACCGCCACCCGGCCAGGTTTCAAACGCCAGCCAGGTCCCATCCGGTGACCAGGCCGGCTCACCCATTGGCTGCAGCGATAGAGCGCCCTCCTGGCAGACCTGGACCACGCGCACGCCGCCCTCCGAAACCGGCGCAGCCACGATGCGAGGGATGCTTCCGACGACCTTCTCGAAGATGATGGTGCTGCTGTCCGGAGACCAGTCTGGTTTTGCGACGTCCTTGCCGTCGCTGCGCGAGAAGCGCGTCTCCTCTCCACCCCCGGAAGGGACCAGCCAGATTTCCTCCGCCCCGCCGCGGCCGGTAAGCAGCGCGAGCTGCGATCCATCCCCAGACCATGAGGGGCTCCAATTGTGGGCCAGGTCATCGTTTAAGTTGAGCAAGCCCTGCCCATCGCTTGCTACTGTGAAAATCTGCGGCCTTCCGGTGCGCTGGGAAGTAAATGCGATCCGGGTTCCATCCGGCGACCAATCCGGGTCATAATCGCCCCCGCCGAGTGAGACCAACAGAGGCTGGATGTCTCCCGGATTACCTGCCGGGTCAACCTGCATCATGAAGATCGTCGAGCCAGTATAGGCCTCGCGGTTGGATCCACACGGGGAAGTGTAGGCCAGAAGCGTCCCGTCCGGAGACCAGGCCGGCTGACAGGCGCCGTTGGGTAGATCTGTCAGCTGTGAAACCTCACGGCTTGCAAGGTCAAAGTAGTAGATCTGCGGGGAGCCCGTTCGATCGGAGGCGAATGCGATCCCTGAGGCTCCACCAAGGACAGCACCGCTTGGAATTGCCTGAGTCTCTTGCGGGGAGGCTGGCGTCTCCGTCACCGTTTCCGTTGTGCTAGGCTCAGTGGTTGCTGTGGCATCCGTCTCAACAGTCGGAACTGCTTCCATGGTTGCCGTCGGTTCCAGCGCCGGTTGACCCGGTGTCATTGTAGGTTGGATTTCTGCCACTCCTTCCTCGCGTGTGGCCAGCACCTGTAGAGGGAATTCAGGCTCAGGATCGCCGCCCAGCAGGTTGATCGCCAGGACCACCCCAAGCCCAAGGACAACCACCGCGGCCATGCCGGCCAGGACAACGATCAGCCAGGTCGGCAAACCTTTGCCTTCTGCAGCCGCCCCTGTGGTTGGAGCAGCGGGCGGGGCGACGACGGGTGTCCCAGCTGGCGGAGGAGCGGCGACCGGAGGCGGTTCTTTGACCTCCGCTCGCACCGTAGCAGCAGGTTCTTCTTCTGCACGATCCGCATCGCCGCTGAGCACCGTGGCGACCTCATCATCCGCAGCGAGTTGTGTGGCGAGATCGTCTTCTGAAGCTATGACCGTGGCGACATCGTCCTGGCTGGATGCAGGCTCCTCAAGGACACCCTTGGCTAAATGCAAGTGAAAGAGTGATCCCCCGAAGCGTATGCGATCGCCGCTCTTCAGAGCGGTCGCCTCGATCCGATCGCCGTTCACAAAAGTCCCGTGTGTGCTGCCAAGATCCTCTAATTTAAGCTTGCCCTCTGCGTAGCTTAGCCGGGCATGCTCGCGCGAAACCTGCGGATCTTGCAGCTGGATATCGGCTGTCGGGCTACGCCCGATCAGGAAGGAATCGCCACGCAGTTCGAGGCGTGTGCCTTTCACATTATCCGTGAGGCCCTCCAACCAGCCGATTATCTCCACGTCACTCATAAAAGCATCTCCAAACCATCAATTCCTGTACGAGAATATCCTATTCTCTCATCGCCGTTTTTAAAGCGCTATTTCAGGTAATCTTCGATCCTATATGATTCGCAGAGCAACCTATCCTCGCCCTGATCGCCGCATGTATACAGCACGCCATTCCTGATTTCCATCCCAAATTGCACGGATCTCTCATAAGAATCAGGATATCCCAGGCAATCACCTTCTTCTTCTTCCTGAATCCCAAACGTATCCATTGCGGTGCCAACAATGGTGCAGGTGTTGGGATCAAATTTCCCTGTATACGTAAAGATGTGATCCACGACACAGGAATCTGCACCCATAAAATCATCCGAATAATTTACATGCATGTACCCCGATGCTGGACCTCCGGAGAGTGGAAACGTGATCTCAAGGTGATTGTCGCCGTCACGATAATATGCACTATCATCGACGATCGTGACAACCTGTCCGGCACCTGTAGGCAGAATCTCTTCGTAGACCAGCTCACAGGCCGCGTGTGCATCCCCGGGGCACAAACCCTCATCGGCTTTTTGCTCTAAGCAATGGAAATAATCACTGGTATCCGAGCAATTCTTTCCATCCTCCTTCAATGCCGGAACGACGTACTTTTCCCAGTAGTCGCTGATCCAACCTCTGTCAGGCTCGCACTCGTCGTCGCCGGCGAACTCGGCTGGATCGATCACAGTCTCCAGGTCCGTCTTTTCTTCATCCCCATCAGACCTCGCTGGCTCTCCCTGCAGCGCCGCGCGCGCTTCTGCCGTCTGAGTCTCACGTCGCTGACGGGCTAAGCGTCCGGAGACCCGATCCCTTAATCGGATCCACCAGCGCTCAAGCACGTGCTTGAGCTTGCCCTGGACGAACGGCGCCAGCGGGCCAAACTTGGAGGCGACCCGTTCGATCAACACGTTCACGCGCCCTTCAAAGACGTCC
>JASFUN010000054.1:0-7990 GCA_050050255.1 Anaerolineales bacterium
GGAGGCCAAGGTTAACCTGGCTTCAGAACGGGCGCGCGTTCGCTACATCCCAACGATCGTGAGCCAGGTAGATCTGCGTAAAACCGTCCGCCAGGCCGGCTTCGATACGCTGGAGGTCGAAGGCGAGTTCGAGGACGTCGAACGCCAGGCTCGCGAACGTGAGATCCAGCGGCAGCGCCGCCTCCTGATTACCGGTTTATTCTTTACGATCCCATTGTTTATCTTCTCGATGGCGCGTGATTTCGGCTTCCTTCCGGCAGCCGTTGCCAGCGCAGATTGGGCTCCGTGGCTCATGTTCGCGCTTGCGACCCCGGTGCAGTTTTACGTCGGCTGGCAGTACTACGACGGCGCCTATAAGGCGCTGCGGAATGGTTCGGCGAACATGGACGTCCTCATTGCGATGGGTTCCTCCGCAGCATATTTCTATTCAATCCCGGTCCTGCTGGGGTTAATTGATGGGCATGTTTATTTTGAGACATCCGCGGTCATCATCACGCTGATCGTGCTCGGCAAGTTCCTCGAAGCGCGCGCAAAAGGGAGGACGAGCGAGGCGATAAAGAAGCTTATGGAGCTGCGACCGAGGACCGCCAGTGTCGTGCGTGCAGGCGAAGAACTCGACCTGCCGATCGAAGAGGTCCTCGTCGGGGATCTGGTTATCGTCAGGCCGGGAGAGAAAATCCCGGTGGATGGTGTCGTGGTTGAGGGGCGCACGACTGTGGATGAATCGATGCTCACCGGTGAGTCAATGCCCGTGGAGAAGGGACCAGGCGAAAAGGTCTTCGGCGCCACGATGAACAAGCAAGGCCGGATGAAATTCGAAGCCCTCAACGTAGGCAAGGATACTGCCTTGTCCCAGATTATTCGCCTGGTCGAGGAGGCACAGGGCAGCAAAGCCCCGATTCAGCGCCTTGCGGATCGCGTCTCGGCGGTATTTGTGCCAGCAGTGATCGGCATCGCTCTGCTCACCTTCCTCGGCTGGTATTTCTTAGCCCCACCGCCTGGTGCGGATATCTCGGTGTTCACCCGGGCCTTGATAAACATGGTCGCCGTGCTCGTAATTGCTTGTCCGTGTGCAATGGGGTTGGCAACGCCCACTGCCGTCATGGTCGGAACCGGCCTGGGGGCTAGCTCGGGTATCCTTTTCAAATCCAGTGAAGCGCTCGAACGCGCCGGCAGCCTGGACACGGTCATCCTCGACAAGACTGGCACGATCACACGCGGTCAACCAGCGGTCACGGATGTCGTCCTCAGGGGGTGGCAGGGCGACGAAAATTCGCTGTTGGCACTTGCTGCGAGTGCTGAGAAGGGCTCAGAACACCCGCTCGGCGAGGCGATCGTAGCCGCGGCTGGTGAACGGGGCCTAACCGTCCAGGAACCCGACCACTTCGAAGCATTGAGTGGACGTGGCATCGCTGCCGATGTCTCTGGCCACAAGGTGTTGATCGGTACTACCCGGTTGCTTCATGAACACGAAATTTCCCTGGATGGGACGGTCGAAGTAGCAAGGCGTTTGCAGGCAGAAGCAAAGACCGCTGTGACCGTCTCGGTCGACGGCGAGATCGCTGGCGTCCTGGGGATTTCCGACACCTTGAAAGAAGGCTCGCAAGAAGCGGTCCGCGATCTTCACGACCTGGGTCTCGAGGTGGCGATGATCACCGGCGACAACCCGCAGACTGCCGAGGCGATCGCAGAGCGAGTCGGAATAAGGCTCGAAGATGATCATGGAAACATGCTCGTAAAGGCTGAGGTCCTGCCCGGTGATAAAGCGGATGTCGTAAAACAACTGCAGTCCGTCGGTAGGGTTGTAGCGATGGTGGGCGACGGTATTAACGACGCGCCTGCGCTGGCGCAGGCTGATGTAGGCATTGCCATCGGAACCGGGACGGATGTTGCCATAGCAGCAGCACCGATCACACTGCTCAGTGGGGATATTCGCGGCGTTGCGCGCGCAATCACACTATCACGTGGTACACTGCGGACGATTCGCCAGAACCTGTTCTGGGCGTTGATTTACAACGTTTTGTTGATACCGAGCGCGGCACTGGGTATTCTCAACCCGATGCTCGCGGCTGGAGCGATGGCATTCAGTTCCATCTTCGTCGTGACGAATAGTTTGCGGCTGCGCGGTTTACGATTAGAACGCTCATCCTGAACGACCACAGGTTGCATAGGCGAGAAATCGACACACTTGCCGGGCGCGGAATCCCCTATTGGGTTCCAGCCCCTGACACTCTGCTAACCCGGAGGCCTGACAACACATGGATCTCGGAAACATTACACTCAGCCCCTATGGGGTAGGCATCTCCGCACTCGCCGGTCTTCTATCATTCCTATCACCTTGCGTCCTTGCGCTCGTACCAGCCTACATCGGTTATCTTGGTGGTCGTTCGGTTACACCAGGTGGCGAGGTTGTTGAGAACCGTTGGATCACCTTCACACACGGGTTCGCTTTCGTGATTGGGTTCAGCGTGGTTTTCGTGATCCTCGGCGCGGCAGCTTCGGCGCTGGGGGCCTTGCTTTATGACCTCCGGACGATTCTGGCCAAGGTTGGCGGGGTTGTAGTGGTCATATTTGGGCTGCACACGACGGGTTTGATCACCATCCCATTTCTCGATTATGACACCCGGCGCCACGTCAAGCCAGACGCACGCTTGGGCTATTTATCATCCGCACTCATGGGCGTGTTCTTCTCGGCAGGCTGGGCGCCCTGTGTGGGACCGGTTCTGGGCGCAGTGCTAACCTTGGCGCTCAGCAGCGGCCGAATTGCGGAGGGCGTCGTGCTGCTCAGCGCCTACTCTGTGGGTCTGGCGGTTCCGTTCCTGCTGGCTGCGTTGGGTGTCGGGAGAGTTGCCGAGCTTATGCGTCGCTATGGGAAGGTCGTGCGCTACCTCTCCATCGTCACCGGGGTCATCCTGATTATCGTTGGGATCCTGCTCTTCACAGGGTCGCTCGAGACGCTGGCGAGATACGGTTTTTTCATCGACTTCGGCCTGTAACGCATGCGCTCACCAAGCTACCGATTCCATCCACTGCTCTATATCTTGATGGGTCTGCTGCTCGGTGGGGGAGCCGGGTTCATCTTTTTCTGGGGATTTCCCTCGAACGTTGCTCCAGGGTCAGTTTCGCTCGAAACTTCGGGTGATACATTTGAAGTTGGCACAACAATAAACTCCTCCGATGAGGACTCAACGTTCGGAGTGCATGTGGGTGCTCAAGCACCGGATTTTGTGCTTGAGGATGTGACCGGGGATCGACACCGGCTTTCGGACCTGAGAGGGGAAGTCGTCTTACTGAATTTCTGGGGTACCTGGTGCGGACCGTGCCGTGTCGAGATGCCTTTGCTGGAATCAATTTATCAAGAATACAATCATGATGACTTTGTCGTCCTTGCCATCAACGATGGAGAGCCTGCGGATTGGGTAAGCAAATTTGGAGAGCAATACGAGTTGAGTTTTCCCTTATTGCTTGATCCCGGTCGCGTGGTTCAACGCTTGTATGGTGTCCGTGGTTATCCTTCGAGCGTCTTTGTCGGCAGGGACGGGGAAATCAAGTTCATTTATGTCGGCATCATGCAAGAGGGTCAACTGGTTGGTTTCATGGATGCGTTAGGATTTAGCTCATGACACAGGTAATCCTGTATACACGCGATGGCTGTGGGTTGTGTGAAGAGGTTAAGGAATATCTAACCGCGATCAGCGCAACCATTCCGCACGAACTTCGCGAGGTCGATATTGAAGCCGACGCTGAGTTATCCGCACGTTACGGCGATCGGATCCCGGTGCTAAAAATCGGGCCTTATACGCTTGAAGCTCCCATTGAGCGCATCGACATCGAGGTCGCTTTACGCGCTGCCAGCAACACGGAAATAGACGAAGAACAGGATAATGCATCAATGCCCCGGGCGCGCGCTGTGGGGCTAAACCGTGGCCTGCTCTTCTTCGCAAGGCACTGGTTAGCCATTTTTAACCTCATCGTCTTTATCTATATTGGCTTGCCCTTCAGTGCACCCGCCTTAATGCAGGTCGGCGCCGAAAGGCCGGCGCGGTTGATCTACACGGTTTACAAACCGCTTTGTCACCAGCTCGCCTTCCGCAGTTGGTTCATTTTCGGAGAGCAGGCTGCATACCCGCTAGGACGAACGGATCTGTCGCAGACCTCTTATGAAGACCTCACCGGGAACTCCCCGGAAGATCTCTTCGCGGCCCGCGATTTCATCGGCAACAGCCAGGCGGGCTACAAAGTGGCATTATGCCAGCGCGACGTCGCGATTTACGGAGCCATCCTGTTATCTGGCTTGCTGTTCGGGCTTGTCCGTAAACGGCTGAAGCCGCTGCCTATCCTTGCGTGGGCTGTCTTCGGTATTCTGCCCCTGGCGATTGATGGTGGTAGTCAGCTGCTTGGGTTTGTGCCCTTGATCGATTTCCCGATTCGTGAGAGCACACCGTTCCTGCGCTCTCTTACCGGGGCGCTTTTCGGCGTGATGAACGTCTGGCTCGCGTATCCCTATGTTGAGGAAACGATGCGAGAGACCCGCATAGCAATCACGGATAAGCTGGCTGCTGCGGGCGAATTACCCTCCCAAACGTAAGCGCTTGACCGTAGAAGCTTGATCCCGGCGGCATGGTAGACTACGTCTATGCCAATCCGATCGTCAAACGGACTCAGCTATTATCAATTTGAAACATTTGAATCCCTGCCCATAGAGCATGGGATTTTCACGAGGGAGGGCGGCGTCAGCCCGGCGCCGTGGCATTCGTTAAATACTGGTGGGACTGTCGGTGACGATATCGAGCGTGTGCGCGTAAACACGGGCCGTGCTCTGGGGGTGATGGAGCGAGAGCAGGCCTCAGTCTTCGACGTTTGGCAGGTCCATTCGGCTGATTACGTTTTCGCCAGGCATCCCAGGGGAGATGAACCGTATCACAAAGCGGATATCATCCTCACCGACACGCCTGAAGTGACGTTGTTTATGCGTTTCGCCGACTGTGTCCCGATACTGCTCGTCGATCCCAAGAAGAATGCCATTGCGCTTGCCCACGCTGGATGGCTCGGCACTGTGCGCGGGGCTGCTCTGTCGGCGGTCTCCGCGCTGCAAGAGCATTGTGGCTCGCAGCCTGAGGACATCCTTGCGGGCCTGGGACCATCCATTGCACCAGACCATTACCAGGTAGGTGATGATGTCGTTGATATCTACCTTGATGCCTTTCCCGACCGTGCTGATAAATACTTCATCCAACGTAATGGCTCGCTCTGGCTTGACCTCTGGAGCGCAAATGAAGACCAGCTCCGATCCAGGGGTGTGAATCAGATCGAGCTGGCGCGGATTTGCACAGCTTGCGATACAACGCGCTGGTTCTCGCATCGCGCAGAGCAAGGACGCACGGGCAGGTTTGGTGCGCTGCTGGCATTGAAAAGCTAAAGCGAAGGCTAAAACTTGAATGCTTAATCTCGAAGCCAACATCGAGAACGTGCAGGGCAAAATCGAGGATGCGGCTGCTCGTGCGGGGCGGGACGCAGCCGACATCCGACTTGTTGCGATAACCAAGACTCACCCGCCAGAGGTCGTGCGGGCTGCATACGAATTGGGGTTGCGGGATTTCGGCGAGAATCGTGTCTTCGAAGGCGTCGAAAAACAATCCCATCTCCAGGATCTGGACGAAGCGATATGGCATATGGTTGGGCATATTCAGAGCAGGAAATCCAGCGAGGTGCCCGAGCACTTCAAAATGGTTCACTCCGTAGACCGACCCAAGATCGCTCGCTACCTGGACAAGCATGCACAGGCAGGGGGGATCAGACTGCCAGTCCTGCTTGAATGCAACGTGAGTGGTGAGAAATCCAAATACGGGTGGGAGCTGAGCGATCAATCACTGTGGCGAGATGCTGCAGTAGAGTTCAACGCGCTGTTGGATCTGAAGAACCTGGAAATCCGGGGCTTGATGACGATGGCGCCGTGGGTCGAGGATGAATCCATCGTCCGCAAAACATTTATCCAGCTTCGCAGCCTGCGGAATTATCTCCAGGACGCATTGGAAGTTAATTGGCCTGAATTGTCGATGGGCATGACCGATGACTACGAGATCGCGATCGAAGAGGGGGCGACGCTACTGCGTATCGGCAGAGCTATCTTCGGACCGCGGCAGTCTTGATGTTCAAATCGGGTAAAATTGTTACTTGGAATTGAGTCGGATACAGTTCTCCACAATAAATTCCATCTCAGTCACAGCTTGTGCAAGGAGTTCAAGTGTCACCGATAGCATCCGCCGTCTGGCTCGTCATTCGTGCGCTGACATTTGTCGTCATCATCGACGTCTTGTTGACGTACTTCCTTGATTACTTTCATCCGGTCAGGCGCTTTTTCGATTCGATCGTTGAACCTATGCTCAATCCTATTCGTCGTGTGCTGCCTCAGACGGGAGGTCTCGACTTCAGCCCGCTTGTTTTGCTGATCCTGTTGGAGCTGATCGGTCGAGTTGTGGTCGGTATTCTCACATGACCAAGAAGACATGGAGATCCAGAGAATTTAAACTCTCCGACGGGAAACAAGGTGCCGCGCTTACGATCCGGGTTACGCCAAGGGCACGCAAGACCGAAATTGGAGGCGTTCTGGAGGACGGCACGTTGAGGGTGCGCATCGCAGCTCCACCGGTTGAAGGCAAAGCGAACAAGGCGCTGATCAAGTTCCTTTCCAAAGTCCTGGGGGTGCGCAAGAATATGGTTGAGATCGTCGCGGGCGAACGGGGATTAGACAAAATTATCTCGATCGTCGGCATGCCGGCGACTGAAGCCGAGTCAAAGATCAAGGACTGGATCGAAAGTAATTAACTTCATTTAAATTCATGAGAGACGATAAAAAAGAGTGCGGAGATCCCGCACTCCTGCTCGTTAATTTACGTTTGCTGAAAGGGTTGTGCCGTCAAGCTGGGGCGTGGACTCCAAAGTCAACGCCGCGGGCGTCCAGCTGCCAGAGGGCTTCAAACGCCGCGTCGCGCAAATGCGGTTCTTTCGCCTGTAAAGCTTGCATCAACTCGAGGGCCAGATCATCGTTTCCCATCCAGGCGATCGCCTCGAGTGCGGCTACCTGTTCATCTTCATTTCCCTTGTTAAGAGCCCGCCGGACCATCTCGAGTGCAGCCTTGCCGGGGGCAACTCCCAGTCCCTCGCGTGCTGCGAATTCCTGGAGCCAATTCAGTTCAGAGGCGTCGGTTGTGGGTGGCTTAACCTTCCAGGGTGGATTGCGATGACGTTCAAGAACTTCGGCGGCAGCGCCGCGAACTACCCATTGGTCATCTTCTAATTGGATATGTTCGAGGATCTCAAAGGACCAGGCTTCGGGTACGCGGCCCAGCCCAAAGACAGCCGCCCGGCGGGTGAGCAGATTTTTCATCTCGATCGCGTCGCGCAGCATAGAGAAGCCTTCGTCCGGATTGCAGGCAAGCGCTTCGGCTGCGGCGATCTGGACGCCTTCATCACTTTCGAGCAGGATATGCCCGAGCCCTTCCATGGCTTCGTCTGTGCCTATTGCGGCCAGAGCCAGACACGCAGCCCGGCGGGAATGGATGTTCCGCTTAGTGTTGATTTTGGTTATCAAGAGGCTTACCGATTCTTCATCCCGGATGCCGCCGATACCGAGCGCTCCCAACACGCGGCTGCTGGGATTCTCCGCATTCAAGAGACGCCTGAAGAAGATCGCTACGGTGGAGTCACCGCTCGCTGAAAGTACGTGGACGGAACGCAGCCGTAAGCCGTAGGGTCGATTGGGATCCGTGGCAATCTTCGCCAAGCGACGAAGGACTTCGGCCCGCCATGACATCTTCTCCGCAGCCTGCCGGATCCAACTCCCCATGGTCAACAACCTGTATGAAAGCAAATCATCCTGGAGATCGAGGCTGGGCTCCACTACAGCTGACAGATCACCAAAAGCTGCGTAATAGCCCATGCACAATTCAGATGGATGCCATCCCATCTGTAGCACCTGATCATCAAACTC
>JASFUN010000055.1:0-7831 GCA_050050255.1 Anaerolineales bacterium
GCCACAAGGCGCTTGCGCTCCAGATCCCACGCTTTGTAAACCGTGGCCATACCGCCCTGACCAACCCAATCCAGGATGCGGTACTTGCCGACGATCCTTCCGATCCAAGCGTCCATGCAATCTCCGCCCAGCTCACTGCGTGCATCACCGGATCCCTCAGACCCAGAAAGTGACGCACGACCTGCATGACAGCCCACCCGACCCGATCAAGGATCGGCTGAAACGCAGGTCAAGTTAACAAACTTTAGCACCGCGCGTTACGCCTTCGACCTTGCAGTTGGCTTACAGATTGGTTAACGGGTAAGAAACGGGGATCGGGGAGCCACCCGGGCGAATCAACTCGGCGGCGCGTAGAGGCGGGATACATCGTGACCCTAACACAGTCAGGGCGCAGTCATGTCTGGAATGAAAAATCAGGTGCGGGGACGTCTTTTAATAACGGTTCCAACCAAAATGCTGCATCCATGCAGCCTCAGGCTGAAGCCTGTGACCAAGGTGGTCAAGTATGAATGGGTCAGGGTGTCGGCGTGCAGTAATTGGGGTTGCCGGGATTCGAATTGCAGGCGTTTGGATTTACTGGTTTTGGCGTGTTCGTCGGCGGCACTGGAGTGGCCGTCGGCGGTGGTGACGTGTTCGTAGGCGGAACAGGTGTGTTGCTCGGCCCAAGCGTCGCAGTGGGGGCGGTTGTGGCACTCGGGGCAGTTGTGGCGCTCGGGGCAGGTGTGGACGAAGGGGTACCTGGCCCAACCGTCACCGTCCGCGTGGGCGTGTTCACCGGAGTGTTTGTCGGCTCATTCGGACCGCCACCCCCGCTCTCGCCCGACGTCGCCGAGGGCGTGGGACTAGAGAAGAAGACATAGGACGTCGCGCTCGCGGTTGGCGTCATGGTCGGCTGGGCCGTATCCGTCGGAACGCCCAGCGTCTCAGCCGCCGATTGAGTCTGTCCGGCGGAGATAGCCATTGCCTCCATCGTACCTGCTACCGCAGTCTGAACCACCCCCGGATCATCTTCCTCGCCAATGAGTTCGGCGTTTACCGTCGAGAGCGCCCATACAGTCGCCATCGCCTGCGTGGATTGATAGTCGACAGAGGTTGCGTCTCCTCCCATTGGGCCAAAAATGACCGATGTTCCGAGTGGTACCCCGAAGAGCAAAATCAAAGCCCCAATGATTACAGGCCAGCGTCGCGCCAGGCGTGTGCGGTAGATCCAACGCAGCTGCCGCCCGAGCCGGTCGAAGAAGATCTTGACCCTGCCAATGCGTGGCAGCACTGTCGTGGGTTGATCGCTCGTCCGACGAACCGCTTCCAACGCGTTCTGGAAAGCTTGATTGAAAACAGCCACGGAGGCATAGCGCTCCCTGGGGTTCTTCTGCAGCACTTTCTCCAGCACGTTGGCGATTTCGATTGGCAGCTTGGGGTTCACGGATCTCGGTGGCGGAAGTGCTTCGTTGATCTGCTTCAACGCGATCGCCAGCGGTGTCTCACCATCGAAAGGCAGCTGGCCAGTCGCCACGCGGTAGAGCACCACGCCCAGTGAGTATTGATCAGAGTACGGCGTGACCTCATCGCCGAGGCACTGTTCCGGTGACATGTAAGAAGGTGTGCCAACCAGAGCCGACCCTGTCAGGCTGAGTGAAGCCTCACGCCAGCGCGCAAACCCAAAATCTGAGAGCTTGGCGTTGCCTTTTTCGTCGATCAAAATATTCGACGGTTTGATGTCCCGGTGAACGATGCCTTTATCATGCGCGTACTGCAACGCACTCGACATTTCGGACATCATCTTCGCGACTTCAGTGGCCTTCATCGGCGCGCCGCGTAAGCGGTCCTGCAGCGTGCCCATACTCATAAAGGGCATCACGATGTAGGGTGAACCAAGGTACTCACCAAAGTCGAGCACTTTTACGATATTGGGATGGTCGAATTGGGTAAGAAGTTCAACCTCGCGCTCGAAGCGCGTGAGGAATTTTTCCTCTTTGGTGAGAAAGGAAGCCATCAATTTGATGGCGACAAGCCGGTCGGTTTCGGTGTCCGTCGCCTTATAGACGGTCGACATACCCCCGCTGCCGATCTGGCGCAGGACTTCATACCGCCCTATCTGCTGTCCGATGAGGTCAGACATCAACAGGCCTGTCCATGACTAAGCGGGTAGTTAAAAAGCGCACGAGTCCCGCTCTCCCTCATGCATTTAGATCTTACCATTGAATCGGGGGAATACCGTCTATAAAAATACTTTCAACTGGCCTACAATTTCATATCGACAGAATAGTTATACTAAACGTAGAGCAAAAATGAAGCGGAATCAAGGCGGAGTCCGCAAGAGTTTACATAACCAGGCATCTGATGTGAGAAACCAAAAAGATGACACTAGAGATCACAGGAAGGATTAGAATCCCACAAAGCGAACTCGAAGAGCGGTTCATCCGCGCTTCAGGCCCGGGCGGGCAGCATGTCAACAAGGCTTCCACCGCAGTTCAGCTGCGCTTTGACGTAGAGAACTCACCGTCCTTGCCTGACGATGTTCGCAAACGTTTGAAATTCTTGGCGGGCAACCGGCTCACCAAGGAGGGCGAGCTGATCCTGGAAGCCAGCCAGCACCGATCGCGCGCTAAAAATCGGGAAGCCGCCCGCCAAAGACTCGCCCGGCTTATCCGCCGTGCAGCGCAACCACCTACACGCCGGAAAAAGACCAGACCGTCGCGCGGCTCAAAGGAACGCAGGTTGAAAGACAAGCGTATTCGCAGTGAGAAGAAACGTCTGCGCAGGCCTCCTCGGGTGGATGATTGACATGCTGGGTGCGATCGCAGGGGATGTCATCGGATCGGTGTACGAACACAATCCGATCAAGACCAAGGAATTTCCACTCTTCACCGAAAGCTCGCGATTCACCGACGACAGCGTGCTGACCGTCGCGATCGCCGAAGCGATTCTTGAGGAACGCAGCTATCTGTCAGCGTTAAGAACCTACGCTCGCAGGCATCCTGACGCAGGTTATGGATCTCATTTCTGGCATTGGGCACACAGCAATCAAAATGAAGCATACAACAGCTGGGGCAATGGATCCGCCATGCGTGTGAGCCCGATCGGATACGCATGCGATTCGATTGAAAGCGTTCTCGTCGAGGCAGAACGTACAGCCTGCGTGACTCACGATCACCCTGAGGGCATCAAAGGCGCCCAGGCAACCGCGCTAGCCGTGCATCTTGCCAGGAACGGCATTTCCAAGCCTAAGATCCGTTCAGAACTGCAGATAAGGTTTGGTTACGACCTTGAGCGGCGCATTGATGAGATCCGCCCTGACTATCGCTTCGATGTCTCCTGCCAGGGCTCGGTACCGGAAGGGATCATCGCTTTTCTCGAATCGGATGATTTTGAGGACGCTGTTCGGAATGCGGTTTCACTTGGGGGTGACAGCGACACATTGGCGTGCATCGCCGGCGGCATCGCCAGTGCGTATTACGGCGGCGTTCCCGGGCGCATTGAACAGCAGACACGCACCCGGCTCCCTGACGAGTTCCTGCACGTGATTGATGCATTCAACAAACGGTTTCCTCCCTGATCCACTTCGCTGCAAACGACCTTTGTCAGGGGGCGCGCCACGGGTTGAACTTGCGCAGGATAGATCCGCCGATGAACTCGCGCATGATGGAGTTATCCGGGATGTAATCTGTCTCAATGGGCAGGAACCATTCCAGGAATGCCAGTAAACGCTTGGCTTCAACATGCTCGTCCGTGCCAAAGGGAACCTGGCGGATCAGCGGTTCCGCCAGCGGAGCCAGCGCCGAGCCTTCGTACATCAGCGCCGAATTGAACATCACATCCGCATTTTCCTGGAACGGGAATATATAACGCTTCTCACCACGTCGGACCGATTCCCAGCGCTTGATCGTCTCTGCAGCGGTGTAGCCACGGTTATTCGTATCCCGCACGATCCTGCGGATCAGGCGAGTGTCGGTCGTGGAAACACGATTCAACCTGTCCAGGTTAAGCTGCGTGAGTGCCGAAACGTAGATGCGGTAGGTGGTTTCAGAAGGTAGATCCTGAACGAGGTCCGGATTCAAGCCGTGGATGCCTTCCAGGATGATGCACTCATCGCGCTCGAGTTGGACGACTTCGCCCTCTTCCTGCATCCCCGAGATGAAATTATATTTTGGCAGCTGGACTTGTCTGCCTTCGATGAGACAGTGCAGGTCATGGTTGAGGCGCTCAAGATCGAGCGCTTCCAATGACTCATAATCGTACTCGCCATGTTCATCCTTGGGCGTGTTCGCCCGATCGACGAAGAAGTGATCGAGCTCCAGCGGAAACGGCGAGACGCCGCGCACAAGCAACTGGATGGAGAGTCGCTTGGAGAACGTCGTCTTCCCCGAGGAAGATGGACCGGCGACGAAAACGACCTTTGGTGATGGATCATGGCTGGCAATAATCCCCGCAATCTCCGAGATGCGCCCCTCATGCAGCGCTTCGGAAAGCAGGATCACCTCCCGGGCGCGACCGTTTGCGATGGCTTCGTTCAACGCCCCGATGCTGGAAATACCGAGGGTTTCGAGCCAGTCGCCATACTCGCGAAAGGTGGCAAGCAGCTTCGGGTATTCGGGGAGCGGCAGCAGCTCCGTGGGCCGGTGACGGCGAGGGAATCGCAGCGTAAAAGCGCCATCGGTTTTCGCCAGCGCAAACCACTTCAGGTAACCTGTCGACGGCAGCATGTATCCGTGGTGATAGTCCTTATGCTCGCCAAGCTGGTAAAGCACAAGATGTGGTTTTTTTCGATGGGCCAGCAGACGGGCTTTATCCTCGAGCCCGTGGGATTTGAAATGCTCGATCGCCTCCTTGATCGGCGCCTGCGTCTTTGCAAACGGCAGATCCGCCTCGACCATCTCTGCCATGCGGTTTTCAAGCCTCTTGAGCTCGGCGCTGGCCAACGGATCACGGCCGCTGACCTCGCAATAATACCCGCCCGATGAGACAGAATGGTCAACGGTGAGTTTCGCCTCGGGGAAAAGTTCGTCGAAAGCAGCTGCAAGCAGGAATGTCAGTGACCGCCGATAGATGCGCATCCCATCCGGTTCCGCCATCGTGACGGGACGCACGTAAGAATCGATGTTGATCGGGTAGGTGAGTTCTCGCAGCGAGCTGTTGACGATCGCCCCGACGATGGGGGCGCTTGGGTGCAGGACCGAGAGAAACGACTCAAGTTGATCGCCACATGGTCCTTCCAGGACTCGGTCGTCCGGGAGGATGACTTGCACCGTCTCGCGGCGCGGCACTTCGTGAATCTCTGAGCTCATGCTTGGCGACTCCAGTAATTGCTTGAAGGGAAATGATTCTACCGCAAACGACGGGTGGTTTGAGGCAGGAAGCACGTACCATTGGTGGTGAAAAGGGTATGGGAGCTTGAGGATACTCAAGTCCAGCCACATCCTCTCTCTGGCCCTTGGTCACTCACCCCATTGCACATGCGGCATCCGAAGGCCTGCCTTCGATGCCGGAAAAAGCCAGCCAATCGATAAACCGCTGTGTGGTATCGCAACCTGGTTCTGCTTCGCAGCCGTTAACAAGCTGATGGATTGCAAAACGACCGCTCACCCTTCCACATCTGGCAAAGGCTGAGGGATGACATTCAATGTCAACCAGATTTCTCGTTCGATAAGAATAAGAAGAGGGCTGCCGTATCCACGGCAGCCCTCGCGTGTACCTCAATCAGGTTTCGATCAGCTCTCGACCTTCTCCTGGAAATCGATGGGAGCACAACACAGCACAAGCTGGCGTGCCGCCTGGACCTCATCCAGGCGCCCGAAGGGCGTCTCGTGGGGCGCCGTGTGCAGGACCTCGGGGTCCTCGCGTGCTTCCCGCGCGATTTTCTTCATCGCATCGATGAAGGCATCCAGCGTCTCCTTCGTCTCCGTCTCCGTCGGCTCTATCATCAACGCTTCCGGAACGATCAACGGGAAGTAGTTAGTCGGCGGGTGGAAGCCGAAGTCCATCAAGCGCTTGGAGATATCCAGAGCGTGGATATCCGGGGCGTCCTCGAACTCACCCTGGATCACAAACTCGTGCATGTTGATGCGGTCGTAGGGCACATAATATGTGTCGTTGAGCTTGACCCGCAGGTAGTTGGCATTCAACACAGCATGATCGGAGACCGCCCGCAAGCCTTCCTTGCCTTGGATGCGCATGTAGGCATAGGCGCGAACGTGCATGCCAAAGTGGCCTTGAAAAGCCTTCACACGACCGATAGTCTTCTTCGGTTTGACCAGACCATACAGCGGCGGTTCTTCCTCGTCGCCTTCATCCAGTATGTCCACGATCGGCCCTGGCAGAAAATCAACCAGCCTTTCGGACACCCCGACAGGCCCGGAACCCGGTCCGCCACCACCGTGCGGCGTCGAGAAGGTCTTGTGCAGATTGTAGTGCAGGACATCAAAACCCAGGTCGCCAGGACGGACGACGCCCAGCAAAGCATTCATGTTGGCGCCATCGCCGTACACCAACCCACCGCAAGCGTGGATCAGTTCCACGACCTCCTTCACATGCTCTTCAAATAAACCGAGCGTGTTGGGGTTGGTCAGCATCAGCCCGGCAATCTCATCCCCGCAAAGTTTCTGGAGCTCGCTCAAGTCGATATTCCCGCGCTCATCGGAAGGGATCTCGACGACCTCCATACCGCTCATCGTCGTTGAGGCAGGGTTGGTGCCATGCGCCGAGTCCGGGACGAGGATTTTGGTGCGCTTCTCATCGCCCCGATCTCTATGGTAGGCCCGGATGATCAGGATGCCGGTCAGCTCGCCATGAGCCCCTGCTGCTGGCTGCAGGGATACGCCAGCGAACCCGCCGATCTCCTTCAGCCACTCCTGCAGCGCATACATCAGTGCCAGGTTGCCCTGGGCTGTGTCCGGGTCCTGCATCGGGTGAGTCAGTCCGAATCCGGGCAAGCGCGCCGCGTCTTCATTGACCTTCGGGTTGTACTTCATCGTGCAGGATCCGAGTGGATAGAAGCCGATATCGACGCCGTGGTTGTACTGTGATAGGCGCACAAAGTGCCGCACAACTTCCATCTCCGACAGTTCCGGCAAGGGCAGATCCCCGCGTACGAGTCCTTCAGGGAGCTCAGCCGCCGGGACGTCCGAATCGGGAAGGGTTATCCCAACTCTTCCAGGGGAGGATAGGTCATAAATCAGTGGCTCAGGCATTTGCAACCTCCTCCAGCGCGGCGACCAAGTCATCGATCTCATCGATCGAGACCGTCTCTGTTACCGCAATAAGCATGTGATCCTTCATATCTGGGTATTCTTGTCCGAGGTCATAGCCGCCGAGGATATCAACATCGAGCAGTGCTTCGTTGATATCAGCGACCGGTTTAGGGCAGGCGACCACAAACTCGTGGAAGAACGGTTTCGAGTTCCAGAGTTGGTATCCATCCAGCTGCGCGATCTTTTCGGCTGCGTAGTGCGCCTTGTTGTAGCAGAGTTCAGCTACCTTGCGCAGGCCTTCCTTACCCATCACGCTCAGATAAACGACTGCAGCAAGCGCCATTAAACCCTCGTTAGTGCAGATGTTTGACGTCGCCTTTTCTCGACGGATGTGCTGTTCACGGGGCGTCAATGTGAGCACGTAGCCGCGCTGGCCGCGTGTGTCCTCTGTCTCTCCAACCAGCCGACCTGCCATCTTTCGGACATACTTTTCTTTAGTTGTGAAGATCCCCAGATAGGGCCCCCCGTAGGAAAGCGGGATGCCCAGCGGTTGTCCTTCACCGACCACGACGTCGGCGCCAAACTCGCCCGGAGGCTTCAAGAGGCCCAACGCCAACGGGTTGACGACAACACAGAACAAGGCG
>JASFUN010000056.1:0-7747 GCA_050050255.1 Anaerolineales bacterium
GAGGTCGGCCATGTCCACAATATCACGCACAAGCTCCACACGCTGGGATCTGCGGGTCCTTGATTGGATCAACATGCAGATCGACAAGATCCGCATTCCGCGCCCATCCGTGTTCGGCCTTTTGATGATCGGCGCGCTAATCGCGTTCGAAACATTCAATTTTGGCACCACGGAGTTTGCACTTCAAGATCTACTCGGTCAACTCAGCTTCGCAGGTTTGCACTGGGCGACGATTTTAGCCATCGCCTTCTGCGGCATGGATTTTGCCGGCATCGCCCACCTGTTTACCCCGGGTGGCCATAGAAAGGGCTCGGCGGACTTATGGTATCTGCTCGGAGCCTGGCTGCTGGCCGCTACGATGAACGCCATGCTGACCTGGTGGGCGGTCTCACTGGCCCTGTTGAGCCACGAAGGGCTTGGGAACGAAATACTCGGTCGTGAGGCGCTTCTGTCAAGCGTTCCGGTTTTCGTTGCGATGCTTGTCTGGTTGATACGGGTGCTGATGATCGGGACATTTACGTCCATGGGACGCCGAATTTTCACGGCCGGGGATGCTCGCAAGCCAGTGACAATGAGGGCACGCAAGGCATCTGGTCCACCGCGCTCCAACAATGGAAGGCCAATACGACCAGCTCCCAAACCGGTACCTCATCGCAATGGTCATTCCCGCACCCATGCCACGCCTGGTTCTCGCTGAGGTCCGTATTGCCCGAATCTAAATCGCTTTATCGTTCACGAATTCGTGACAGTTCTTCATCAAGCCTGAACGCAAGAACTGTCACGATTCGCGTTCATCACCTTATCGTCATTTTTTTGGTGATCGTCTTCGGGATGACCGCTAGATACACGATATCCAATCTGCGCGTTGCATTCCGCGCCGCTTATCAAGAAGAAGTTGTTAATAGATCGGGGCAGAATGCCGACGCCAGCATTCTTTCCGATGCTGAGCAGCCTTTTCACATAGAATATTTCAGCCCGCAGGTCGCTCGCTGGGGGTCATCAATCGTGAGCTGGTCGGATGAATTCAATCTACCGCCTGACCTGATCGCGATCGTCATGCAGATCGAGTCGTGTGGGGATCCACAAGCTCGCTCGGGCGCCGGAGCGATGGGCATCTTTCAGGTCATGCCTTTTCATTTCGTACAGGATGAGGATCCCTACGATCCTATTGTGAACGCCTACAGGGGACTCGATTTCCTTGCGGGTGGTTATGCCCGGAGCGGCGGCGAAATCGACCGTACGCTTGCAGGGTATAACGGCGGCCATTCGCTGATCGAATTGCAGGCACACGCTTGGCCGCAGGAAACAAAACGATATGTAAGTTGGGGCGTAGGGCTCTGGGACGATATACAGGACGGCCGCTACCCCAGCCCTACATTGGAACGCTGGATGCAGGCCGGGGGTGCGCGCTTATGCTCAGAAGCTGCCGCTACAATCCTACAGCATTCACAATCCTATTAGCTTCTGTTCGCTCCACCCGCTTCCCTGCATAATTCTTCTCGTGCGGGGAGGGGCTTTGATTCAATCACATTGAGATTCATTCAGAGGAAGGATGAGCTCAAATCGAGAGCCCACTCCAACAGTCGACTCAACTCGCAGATCGCCGCCATGCATTTTGGCGATCCAATACGCGATCGACAAGCCCAACCCGGCGCCACCCGATGCCTTTCTTTTCCTGGAGGGGTCCCGGCGGTAGAAGCGCTCGAAGATGAGCGGAAGTTCTTCATCAGGTATCCCCGGTCCTGTATCCGAAACGCTCAACCGGGCTTGATCGCCCTCGCAAGCTAGATCCAGCTGAATATTCCCACCCTCAGGCGTATGCTCGATCGCATTTGCAACCAGGTTCAGCAGGATCTGTTTGATGCGATCGCGATCGCCAATCACGTTCGCCTGGTCTTCTCTCCCGAGCTCGAGGTGGATGTGATTATTGGCGAGTACTTTCGCCTGCTGAAAGACCTCCAGCATGAGCGTATCGAGTTCTACTTCCTCTTGCGCCAGCGGCAGCTTGCCTGTTTCCGCTTGTGCGAGCAACAGCAGGTCCTTGACCATGCGTGTCATGCGGTCCACTTCGCTGCTTATCGCTTCGAGCGATTCTTCGTCCGCTTCGCCCATCTGTTTGATCAAGTCGATGTTTCCACGAATGGTCGTCAGCGGGGTGCGCAGCTCATGGGATACATCTGCCATAAAACGGCGCTGTGTTTGGAACAAGCCTTCGAGCCGTTCGAGCGTCTCATTAAATGCCAGGATCAGGCTGCCCACCTCCCCGGAAGGTGGTCCCATGACAGGGATACGCCTGGAGAGGTCATCGGCGCGTGTGATCTGAAGCGCGGTTGAGGTGACCTCATCTAGAGGGCTCAGCGCCGCTCCCGCAGCAAAGTAGCCGATAAGGCCGGCTGATATCAGCGCAAGCGAACCGCCTGCGAATAATCCGTAAAGCAGGCTCTGCCGCACCAACTCGACTTCATTCAGCGAGGAGGCCAACTGAAGGTAGCCGAGGACATCTTCGGCAGGTCTTGCGATGACTGGCACCGTCAAGACCCGGTATCCTTCATCGTCGAACTTTTGCGTTGTGAAGACATTCTGGCGATCGGACAACGCGGAAGCATCAAATGGCTCATTCAACCGAGGTGCGTTGTTCGATTGCCAGATGATCTCAGCGCCGCTGTTAATGATTTGGACGGAAACCGGTGAAGCCAGATCGAGGGCGCGCAACGTGATAGCCAGGTCCTCGGGCATCCCGCCCGCAAGCGTTTCAAGGACCTCATCCGCGGTCTGATTGAGCGTCGCCTCAATTTGATTGGTCAGGCTGAATGTAAGTACGAAGTAAATGATGCTGCCGAAGAGCAGCAGCACCGCAGCGAGGACAGCTGTATACCATAAGGTCAGGCGTGTTCTGAGCGTCACTCAGTTTCCCGCAGGACGTATCCAACCCCCCGGACAGTGTGGATCAAGCGGGGGTCTCCGAATTGCTCTGTCTTCTGACGGAGATAGCGCACATAGACCTCGATGATGTTACTTTCGCCACCAAAGTCATAGCCCCAAACCCGATCATAAATTAGATCCCGGGTCAGCACCTGGCGGGGGTTGCGCATGAAGAGCTCCAACAGCTCGTATTCTTTGGCGGTAAGGTCGATGGCGTGTTCGCCCCGGAAAGCCTGATGCGTCCCCGTGTCCAGGCGCAAACCATCGAATTCGAGCACATCCGGAGTTTCCGTCTTGGACCTGCGGATGAGGGCGCGCACGCGCGCCAGCAACTCGTTCAGCGCAAAGGGTTTGACCAGGTAATCGTCCGCTCCGGCATCCAGCCCTCGGACCCGGTCTGCGACGGCGTCCTTTGCCGTAAGCATCAGGATCGGCACTTCGCTTTCAACCCGCAGCCTACGGCAGACCTCCAGCCCATCCAGCCCGGGCTCAACCTCTGGAAGCATCCAGTCCAGAATCACCAGATCAGGCTCGTGGTCCTCGGCGAGCGAGAGTCCGTCCACACCATTCGTGGCGGTCTCGACAGTGTACCCCTCAAACTCCAGCCCGCGTTTAAGAAATTGCAGAATGCGTTCTTCATCCTCGACGATCAACACTTTGTTTGCCATGATCTTATCCGCTTCGATTTATACCACAGCGCGCCGATTAAATAGCAAGGAGCCACCGATAACAGGTGGCTCCTTAAATGTAGTCTTAATTATTAAGCGCTAGGCGAGCTCAACCGTCGCGCCAGCAGCCTCGAGCTTGCTCTTGGCGTCCTGTGCGGCATCCTTGCTTGCCTGCTCCATCACCTTGGCATCCGCAGTTTCTGCCAGGTCTTTAGCGTCCTTCAGACCGAGCTGCGTAAGCTGTCGGATGGCTTTGATGACGTCGATCTTCTTAGGTCCGACATCCTTGATAATGACGTCGTACTCACTCTTCTCCTCTTGAGCATCGGCAGCGCCAGATCCAGCACCAGCAGCGGCTGCGACGGCTACGGGTGCAGCGGCCGAAACGCCCCACTTCTCTTCAAGAAGCTCGGTAAGTTCCGCCGCTTCGAGGATTGTAAGTTCGCTAAGTTGTTCTGCTATCTTCTCAATGTCAGCCATGCTGTTTTTTCTCCTTCATGTACCCTATGCGGTACTTATGATATTTTCTAAGCTTTTGCTTCTTGCTCCGAATATGCGTGCAGCACATTGACTACCTGTCGCATCGATCCAGCCAGCACGCTGGCGACGTTTTGCGCTGGTCTTTGCAGCATTCCTAGCAGCTGGGATCGCAGCACTGGCAAAGCCGGCAGTTCCGCCAGGCGGATAACCTTGGCGCTCTCGTAAACCTCACCGTCGATGATCGCGGCCTTCACCTGGAGCACCTCGACCTCTTTGGAGAGCTCCACGATTGCCTTTGCCAGCGCAGGCAGATCTTCCGAGGTTGCGCCGATGGCCGTAGGGCCATCCAGGCTGCCCTCAGGCTGCGGGAGGCCGACATCTTCAAAGGCCATTTTTACGAGCGTGTTCTTTACAACCTGGTACTCGCCGCCCGTTTCTCGAATCTGCGCACGCAGAGTCTCCATCTGCGGCACGGTCAGGCCTTTGTAATCCGTCAGGATGATTGCCTTGTTCCCTTTCAGGATCTCTTTATACTTGCTGACCAGCTTTTCTTTTTGTTCTCTTGTAATTGCCAATGTACTTCACCTCCTTCCTTAAAACATTATCGAGTCTTTGCTTCGCTCAATTGCGGCAGCAAAGACTCGGAAAGAAGCCCTTCGTAATTGTTTTCATTTCCTTGTCTTCACCTGGGCAGGAAATTAAGCCTCTTGCTTTGAGACACCTGCTGTCTTTGGCGAAGCCTGATTCTCGGGATATCCACCCGGGGAATCTAAATTTGGTTTGATTTCTAGCTCAGGTCACCTCAGAGATGGCTGTGCTAGGATCGACCCTAACACCTGGGCCCATCGTTGCAGTGACCACGATCGTTCGGAAAAAAGCGCCCTTTGCACTGGGCGGTCTTGAACGCCGCACCGCGTCTATCAGCGCCGAGAAGTTCTCAAACAGTTTCTCGGTCTCGAATGAGACCTTGCCAATCGGCACGTGCAAGTTCGCCGTACGATCCGCACGGAATTCTACCCGACCGGCCTTCAACTCGTCAATGACGCGTCCAAGGTCGTCTTCCTGCACAACCGTTCCAGCTTTCGGGTTGGGCATTAAGCCGCGCGGTCCAAGCACCCGTCCCAACCGCCCCACCTTACCCATCATGTTCGGCGTAGCGACGGCCTGGTCGAAATCCATCCAACCATCCTGGATTTTCTGGATCAGTTCGTCATCTGCGATGAAGTCCGCGCCAGCTTCCTGGGCTGCCCGGGCGGCATCACCCTCGGCAAAAACAACCACGCGCACAGATTTCCCCGTCCCATGCGGCAGCATCACGGTATCGCGCACTTGCTGCTCAGCATGCCGCGGGTCGACGCCCAGGCGAATATGTACCTCTACCGTGCCATCGAAAGAAGTGTAGGAAGTCTCTTTAGCCAGTTCGATCGCTTCCCTGGGGTCATACAACTTGCCGCGATCGATTTTTTCGGCAGCTTGTTGATATTTCTTTCCGCGTTTCGTCATCAGATTCTCCTCGTGGTCCTAACGGGCGATAAACCCTCCCACAAACAATTAGCCCTCAATCACGATTCCCATATTGCGCGCCGTGCCTTCGATCTGGCGCATGGCGCCTTCCATATCCACGGCGTTGAGATCCTTCATCTTGATCTCAGCTATCTCTCTAATCTGATCGCGGGTGACCTTGCCCACTTTCTCCCTGTTCGGCTCAGCGGATCCCTTTTCAATACCGGCAGCTTTTCGGAGTAAGATCGCCGCCGGGGGCGTCTTCAGCACAAAAGTGAAGGAACCATCCGTGTAAACGCTGATCTCTGCAGGGATGATCTCCCCTGCCTTGCTCGAGGTGCGGGCATTGTACTCTTTGCAGAATGCCATTAAGTTAATGCCGTGAGGAGCGAGCGCTGGGCCTACCGGGGGTGCCGGATTAGCTTTTCCGGCTTCAATTTGAAGTTTGATAACAGCCTTAAGTTTCTTTGCCACAATCTTCCTCCTGTGGTGTTCGCGGGTGATTTACACCCTCCCACAATTTGCAGTCCTAAATATTTTCGATCAGGCTTTCTCAACCTGTAGGAAATCCAATTCAACCGGCGTTTCACGCCCGAAGAATGAGACCATCACGCGCACTTTTGCCCGCTCCATGTCAATCTCAGAGACGGTGCCGATGAAATCGTTGAATGGCCCATCGATAATGCGCACTTTCTGTCCCTGCTTGTAGGTCACCTTGATGCGCGGAGCTTCGGCCTCCATGCGCTTCACAATCGAACTGACCTCCTCAGGGCGCAGCGGGGTGGGCTCGTTGCCCATACCCACGAAACCGGTGACGCCAGGGGTATTGCGCACGACGTACCACGAATCTTCATCCATGAGCATCTGGACCAGAATGTAGCCCGGGAACACCCTGCGTTCCACCGTCCTGCGCTTACCATCCTTGACCTCGATCTCCTCTTCCGTGGGGACGACAACATCGAAGATCTTATTCTTCATGCCCATCGTCTCTATGCGCTGTTCGAGGTTGTGACGCACCTTATTTTCATAACCCGAGTAACAGTGGATGACATACCATTTGCGATCATCCAGCGGGACTTCTTCGACCTCTTCTTCAGGCTCTTCTTCGATCTCCTGCTCGGCCTCGAGGATGGCGGATTCCTGTGCGGCTTTTGCTTTCGCCTCCCGCGCTTCCGCCGCAATGGCTTCTGCAGCCGATAGTGCTTCCGCCAGCTGATCATCGGAATCGTCGGCCATTTCCAGATTTTCCTCAGGCATGCCGACGTCTTCAGCCTTCTCCTCGACCTCGGTTTCTGGCTCGATGCTCTCTTGCGTTTCCACAAGTTCACCCTGCTGTTCGGCCAGGTCTTCTGGCGAGACCGGGCTCGCCTCGCTTAACGATTCCATCCCTTCGCCCTCTTGCAGCTGCTCGGGATCGGTTTCGGGTTCAGCCTGGTCAATGATCGGGTTTACATCCATGGGTTCTTCAGCCGAAGCTTCTTCGACAACCGCGTCTGCAGACTGCGCTTCGTCCTCTTCGACCTCGGGTTCCACCGGATTACCGTTTTCGTTTTCGTACTCTTCACTCATGATCGCTTCGATCTTCTCAGCCTAGCGAAACAATGGCGGCAATTAGCTGCGCGAAGACAAAATCCAGAAAACCCAGAAGGGCACTCATCAATCCCACAACGATGAGCACAATGATGGTAAGTTGAGTCGCCTCTTGCCGGGTCGGCCAATTTACCTTCCGCAGCTCCACAAATGTCTCGCGGAAGTAGCGGAAAACTGGGTTCGATCTTTTCTTCGCTGCAGCTTTTGACTTGGCCAAGTTATCGCTCCTCAGATTAAACGACGCCCAACTTGCTCAGGCGTCGCAGGTCAGTAAGGCAGGCGAGGCAGGAATCGAACCCGCAACCCCCGGTTTTGGAGACCGGTGCTCTGCCAAATTGAGCTACTCGCCTAGATGGGGCGGCGTTTTATTCGCCCCTTACTTCGTCTCTCGATGCAGGGTGTGCTTCTGACACCGCTGACAGTACTTATTCAACTCGATTCGTCCGGGATCATTACGACGATTTTTCGATGTCGTGTAATTCCGTTCCCGGCATTCTGTACATTCCAGTGTTACCACTGGCCTGATATCTCTCTTAGCCATAATATAACGGTTCCGCGGCCTCGTCCGGTATAGAACTTCAGCG
>JASFUN010000057.1:0-7711 GCA_050050255.1 Anaerolineales bacterium
TTGATCCCCGTACGCCGAGACACGCTCTGGTTCTCCGGAAACATTGGTCGGGACGCTGGAATTGTATTCTTCATTTTGATCGCGAAGCTGGTCCATGAATCCTTCAGGGAACACCTGATCGAGGACCGAAAAACGCTTTTCGAGCATTTTCATCCTGTTGGTTTCCGCAGCATCATGCAAGATCTGTATCTCAAAGCTCCCATCCTCGTAGGTCATCAGGCGTTGATAGTTATTCTCTTTCACCCATGTAAACGCTGAACGACCATCATTGGTAGTGAAGGGATAACGCCGGTATCCATCCGATCTCAAAGCTTCCTCAATTTCAATGATCGGGACAGCGTTCCATTTCGGTTTTCTTGTTGGTGAGGGCATCGGTGTGCTGGTGGGGATGGGCGTAAAAGGATTTGTCGGCGGAGCGGATGTGTTTGTAGGCGGTGGTTTAGTTTCCGTAGATGGGAGAGCAGTGGCAGTTACGACGATGGTTACCGGTGTTTTCTGCGCACAACCAGATAACGCCACACACAGCAGGAGCATCATCAGTTTATTCAATTGGTACCCCCAAAAAATAGTTTACAAATTCATTGTACAAGAAATCCTGCTATGTTCAAGACGACCTGGAACGACATTTCTTCAAGCTACCTATTGCGCAGCGCTGATCTGGAAACATGCTATAATCGCCCTGGCAAAACGGGGCGTGGCTCAGCCCGGTAGAGCGCACGGTTCGGGTCCGTGAGGTCGCCGGTTCAAATCCGGCCGCCCCGACTACCATGAGGACAGCATAAGCTGTCCTTTTTTTTATCAACGCGACGGATCCGCTCACACGATTGTGGTCAATTTACTCTTTGATCTCAACGACTACGCCTTCATCTGCCCATTCGTAGAGTTGCTCGGCAGCTTCCAGGTTCAGGATGATGCATCCATAGGAAGCAGGACTCCCCAGCACCTCCGCCCACAGACGCCGACCGTTTGATAAAACCGGAAGGCCGTGGATCCCATTCGTCAGCCCTGGCACGGCATCATAAATGCCCATGAAATGTGGCATGTACAAATCCCAGATGGATGCGTAGGCGTTCTCATAATGCGAACTAATCTGGAATATGCCGGGCATGGTAGGTGAATCGGGGATGCCTGTGCTTACGATGAAATCCCAGAGCATGTCGCCATTCTCATAAACCCACATCCGCTGATCAGCGATCGAGATCACGATGCGTTTTCCAGGAACGACCGGTAGTGTCAGCAAATCGTCACGGGGCGGAACAATCAGGGTCTGACCAGCGCTTATCCTCTGAGCGCTCAGGTTTGGGTTTACTTCCTGTAGCTTCCAATAGGGCATGTGTACTTTGAACCCGATCGAGACGAGGTTATCTCCCGGTTGAACCGTGTACTGCGACGGGTAATAAGAAATCAGTTGCAGAGGCTCAGCATCCTGCATCCCCACCCAGTCGTCAAAGATTTCGTCGACCACAGCGCGTTTATCGAGATGCCTTTCGGGTCCAAGGAAACTGTTCAACTCATCCACGTAGGACTGGATTTTCATGGGGTCGATTTCCAGGCTCATTTCCACACCGTCATCTTTTACAGCAATCCATTCAGCAGCCCTATCCCGGCTAACAATCCAGGTAAAATGCTCGTCCGTCACCGGATCATAGGCATGAACTGCCGGTGTGTTGACAAGCAAGGCTTCCAAATCATGCTCGACCTGATAGACGTCACTACGTTGCGGCTGGATAGAGGTCGCGAAAAGAGGCATCCAACCCTGTTGAAAGTAGATTGCTTGATATTCGGCCGACAGCGTTTCCAGGGTACGGGGAAAATCCAGATCCACACCCGCTTCGGGTGGATGGACCAGCACCTGCGCATCAGATAACTCGAGCCATGCATCCACCGGATCCCGATGCAGTTTATCCCCCATGCTAACCAACGCCTTTTCTGCTTTGGATCGATCGAAGACCAGCTCAGGGTCGACCACCCGGCCTTCCTTCAGGGCTCCCAACATCGTCGTTAGATCTCTGAAAAGATTTCCCTCACGTCCGAATTTGTAAGCCTCTTCGGCTGATCCAATTGCGTCGACCTGCATGCCGAAATCCACAGGCGATACTTTCCAGGATGTCTCAGCATCAGGTACCACGATCAGCAGCAGTTCAGACTCATGGTTGAACGCCTGGTCGATAGCGTGCTGGGCCTCATTTTTCGTTAAGCCTCCAACATCAACCGTCCTGACATGGACACCGCGCAGGATCAAATCGTTCCACTGGTAATATGCAAATGAAGCAGCAGTTAAAAATGCAGGGGCGATGCTGAACGACAGGACGCCCAGCATCATCAGCAGGAAGATTTTTTTCAGATGACCCGGGACCCGCTTAGTTCCCATCTGGTTCTAACAATCCTCCGATCGCATTATCTGTGTTGAGTGCAAGGTAACGCTCGCTAGATTCAAGTTGCAAGGCTGTTGCCAGGGTTTTACGCACGCCAGGGATTTTTCATCGTCTGGATCAACATCGGCGTCCCAAGCTTGATGTTGGGTCGCCTGCTGACGAGGAAATGTGCCAGTTCGGCGATGTCCTCAGGCAGCAAACATAGCCCCTCATTGAGGCCTGCATTTCCCTTCGTCATTTCGGTCACAACCATGCCGGGGCAGATCGTATCGACCCTTATGCCAAGATCCTGGTTCTCCGATTGAATAAACTCCGAAAGCGCGTTTAGCGCGTGTTTCGAGACACCATATGCACCACTACCGGTGTAGTGCATCAAGCCGGCTTCAGAGCTGATATTGATGATGTGCCCACGAGCGATCAGACGCATGCCTGGCAGCACTGCCCGCGAGAGCAGAAATGGCCCGCGCAGATTGACGGCCATCACACGATCCCAGGTTTCTACAGAATGCTCATGAATCTCACCCCCTCCTGGTATGCCCGCGTTATTGACCAGGATCGAAACCGGTCCGTATGCATTCTCAGTCTCAGCGATGATGCGGTTAACTTCAGATTCTTCTGATACATCCCCGGGGATAGCCATCGCCTCTCCCCCTTTTGCCGCGATTTTCTCGACCGTTTCCTCGATTGGCTCATTTCTTCGACCGCAAACGACTACTTTAACACCGGCCTGAGCAAACCTTTCTGCAATCCCCGCACCGATACCCGTGCCCCCTCCGGAGACCAAACAGATTTCCTTCGATAAATCCGACATAATACCCTCCCTGTAGGAAACAGGTAGACTGGCAAAGAACGCAAACGAAGGTTATTCTACTCCCGTTCAATATATGAGGATGATTTGCCTACCTAGTGTGAGGTGATCTGCGAGATGGCGAGAAAAACAGTTGGCTATGTAGAGCTTGCGTGGACCTGCCCCCGTTGCGAAACGGAGAATCCTGGACCCAGGAAATTCTGCACAGGCTGTGGGGCACCACAACCCGATGATGTTGAGTTTCACCAATTGGACAACGCGGTCCTGTTGACAGAAGAGGCGGATATCCGCAAAGCAAAAGCCGGTCCGGATGTCCACTGCCCATATTGCCGGGCACGTAACCCGGCTGACGCTGAATTCTGCGGGGCGTGTGGCGGCAGCCTGGGCGAGGCGGAAGCAAGAGAGCATGGCCGCGTCATCGGCGCGTTCCGGGAAGAGAGAGGGCTGGAGAAGGAGTGCCCGAATTGCGGCACACTCAACACTGCTGGCGCGTTGGAATGCTCAGGATGCGGCGGAAGCCTGGTATCCAGCCCTGAGCCCCAAGAACGGGAGGGAGAAGCGGCAGGACCTAAGCGCAGGGGGTTGCCCAGGTTCGCCGGGATCGGATGCCTGGCGATCGTACTGATCGGGATAGCGTTCTTCGTTTTCAGCCTGCTCAGCAAGGAGCAGGTTACCGCTACCGTGCAGCAGGTTGAATGGGAGCGGTCGGTGCCGATCCTGGCTCTCGCCCCGGTTCATAATGAGGATTGGCGTGACCAGGTGCCCGGAGATGCAGAAGAGCTCAGCTGCCGGGAGGAACTGCGGGAGACGAATGATGAGCCGGTGCCAGGGGCGGTGGAGGTCTGTGGAACCCCCTACACTATTGATGAGGGCAGCGGATATGGTGAGGTCGTCCAGGATTGTGTCTATGAAGTCTACGATGATTATTGTTCATACACCGTGATGGACTGGGCTGTCATCGATACGTTGACTGTTTCAGGAGCGGATCTAGACCCCTATTGGCCCGACGCGCCGTTGCAAGCGGGCCAGGAAAAGGGCGAGGGCGAGTCGCAATATTTGGTTATTTTCGACGTTGATGGTGATCGCCTCCGCTACCACCCCGACGACGAATCCGACTTCTCTCGCTTCACACCTGGATCAAGCTGGGTGATCGAAGTCAACAAGCTCGGTGGCATCTCGGTGGTTGAGCCAACCCGATAAGAGCCAGGGATAACTAATCATGACCGAGAGGGAATACTTTCAGGATCACATGCCCGGCAATGTCTGCTTCGGATGTGGTGCCGAGAACCCGGACGGCCTTCAGATAAAGAGCTACTGGGATGGCGAGGAAGCAGTTTGCATCTTCAACTCAAAACCTAAATACCATGGTTGGGAAAAGGTGATGAACGGAGGCATCCTCGCCACATTGATCGACTGTCATTGCATGGGGACGGCGATGGCTGCCGCATATCGAGAAGAAAATCGCGCTCTCGATAGCACCCCGTATTATCGCTATGCAACCGCGGAAATCACCGTCCGCTACCTCAAACCGACCCCCAACGATCGCCCAGTAGAGCTGCGCGCCCGGGTTCAGAAAATAGAAGGCCGGCGCACATGGCTGACATGCCAGGTATTTGTCGAAGGGGTTAAGACCGCTGAGGCTGAAGCAATGGGAGTTCGCGTGCTTGAAGGCCAGCCAGAGGAAGGCAGCATCTTCCGCTAAGATCTCAAGCTCAGAACATCAATTTTGACAGCCTGCCAAGGAGCTCGCACCAGGCCCCCTACGCCTGGATAGGCAACCTATATGTCCGGTAGCGTTTGTAGACCCGGGCGCCCATCCTTTCTGCCAGACCGGGAGTATACGGATTGTCTTCAGAAGTCAGCGAGAGATCAGCCCACTCGTAGCCTTTTGCTCTTGCGCGTTTCGCCATCTCGTCAAACATTAAGACTGCCACACCTGTCTGCCAATATTCGGGCAGCACCAGCACGCTCTTGACAGCCAGACATTCCTTCGGTTTGCGCATATTCCACCAGAGCTTGACGTAATCCCACGGCTTGCGGAGTCCATCAGCGTGGATAAGCGCTTCGTTCAGATTCGGGATACCCGGGAACCAGCCTACTGGCCGGCCATCGACTTCTGCGAACAAGATTAATTCTGGATCAGCAATCGAACGGAACGGCTCCATCGTCGCCCGGAGCGCTTCCCTTTCCCAACCGATATGATCCGGGAGGTGTTCCAATGCCGGGTTGATAAGTTCATAAACGCGGTCGACTTCATCACGCCAATGGACCAGATCCGCTCCGCGCACGTGGACCCAGCCCTGCCGCCGCATGCGATCGCCCAGGCGAGCCAGCCGCCGACGACCATCCGAAGCCTCATCTATCGGTATGTCAAATGCGAGATTATCACCACGCGCCTTCCTGAACCCATAACCCTCGAAAAAGGCCTGGTAATACTGCGGAGTGTGCCCGCAGAGAATCGCCGGTGGACGATCGCGACCCTCGATAAGAATCCCATAGCTGTTCTCGTAGTCGAGGTTGAAAGGACCAAAGAGTGTGTCGAGCCCCCTACCCCTGGCCCAACGTACAACTGCGGCAATCAACGCTTCGAAGACTTCTGCGTCATCAATGCATTCGAAGAAACCAAATATGCATTCCTTCAATCCTCGCCGCTGGTTAGTGACGATATCATCGCCGGCACAAATCGTTCCGACCGGTTCATTTCCTCTCCACGCGACGAAGAATTCTGCTTCGCCGCGCTGCAGAAATGGCCCCCTATCAGGGTCAAGTGTCGCCGCGCGTTCCGAAAGGATCGGTGGCACCCACAGGGGGTCGTCAGCGTAAATCATCCACGGGAACTCGAGAAAGACCTTCTTTTCCGCCCTACTCTCAAGCGGCCGGACTTCTATAGAACTCATCGGGCCTCCAGTACAGCCGCTTCAGCGCGTTCACTTAAAGCCTTCCGGATCTCCCCGTGGCGCTCACGGCTCAGCGGATAGCGGATGGCAAAGATAATGCCTGTGCTGAGCAGAATGGCAGGGATTGGACCGATGACGATACGGATAGCCAACATCGTGCCCGCCGGCTGGATTGCGGCATTGGGAACGTAGCCTGTGACCTCGAGCAGCAGCAGCACGAGCGGTATGGCCACGGCTGACGCGACCTTTTGTGCCAAAGTCACCAGGCTGTAAAACATGCCTTCGTGACGTTGGCCGGTCTCATATTCATCCCACTCGATCGCATCGGGAATGATCGACCAGGGCAGGACATGCGCTGCGCCGACCCCGATGCCTGCGAGTATGCATAAACCAAACAGCAGCGTCATCCCGCTTGATGAGTTCAGCGTGATCAATACGATTTGCACGAGCGCCCAGAATGCGACTCCGAAGACATAAGCCTTACGTTTGTCCCACCTCCTGGATGCGTATTCCCAGAACGGCAGGGCGAAGATCGCCGCGATGAAGATCGATCCCATGAGAATGTCACTTTGCGCCTCTCGCTGAACGATGTACTTCAAGAAAAAGAGCAACGTCGTTTGTAGGATGGAGATGCAGACCCACGTAAAAAGAAAGATTACTGTACCGAACACAAACGGTCGATTCTTGTATGCTGCCCGCAGTGAAGGGATCAGCTTGGGACGATTCAAAGCCATATTATGCTCACGCTCGCGCGTACCTGCGAAGGTGATGAGCAGCGGCAGCAAGCTGACGACTGCGAAAATGGCACCCATGACGAATACGCGTTCCCTATTCTCCGGCCGGAAACCGCCGATGATCATCAACGGGATTGTGAATGCAACAAGACTGCCGAAAATCGAAAAAAACATACGATAGCTAGTCAGCGCTGTGCGCTCGTCATAATCCGCCGTGAGCTCCGGGGTCAACGCATAGTAAGGCATGTACACAAACGTAGCAGAGGTATCAAAGAGCAGATAAGCAGCGGCGTAATAGATCGCAAGACCGATCTGGGATTCAATCGGTGGGCGCCACCACAGTGATAAGAAAGCGAGCGCGAAGGGCAACGAGCCGAACAGAAGAAAAGGCCGGCGCCGACCCCAACGTGTACGTGTTCGATCTGAGATATGCCCGATGATCGGATCGTTCACGAAATCCCAAATTCGGCCAACGAGGATTGAAATGGCGGCAATCCCGGGAGCCAGTCCGACTACATCGGTCAGGAAAATGGCGAAATAGACACCCAGAATGGTTGACGTCAGGCTGAAGCCAATATCACCGGCACCATAAAGCAGTTTTGTCTTGCGTGACAAATGCTGATCCACGCGGAGCATCCTCCTCGCAACGGGCTCATCAAACTGCCCGTCTGTTCTGTACGCCTCTCAATCTGAATAACACCAGCGGAGACGAAAAGATCCTTGATCGTGAGCGCAAATGCGATCGTGCGGTTGAACCCGGGTGGCGAGATTATTATCCAAACACTTGGCAAGATGCGTCTGCTGAGTTAGTGTATTGAACGGTAACCGATAAGAACTGTCTTGAATTGTGACTTCTGACGGCATAACTGTATTAGCCATCATCGCCATTACGTTCAT
>JASFUN010000058.1:0-7657 GCA_050050255.1 Anaerolineales bacterium
TTCAACTTCATTTTTTTCCAGCACGGGGAAATCGGTTTCCTGTGTCATTACGCTTCGATTATAGCATAGTGAGGCCCTAAAGAACCCCATGATCCCGTGGCAGTCAACGTCGTCGAGTGCGGGATTCTGGAGCCAGGAAAACTGCCGTCAGGATGAGACCTAACAGAGTGGCGAGCAAAGCGGGAAACATGTTTATCTGGCCAATCCGCATCAACCGCCAGGATATGGACTCGCTGAAGATCTGCCCGATGAAGAAAGAGATCCATGCCGCGACAAGGTAAAGCATGAGATGCCGCAGCCGGCCGCCCCGCAGGAGGTGAAAAACGGAAGCACAGAGGGTGGCAATCACGATACCAAGGATGAGCATATGTATGTTCATGGCAGGATCATGCCTCCGCCAATGCAGATGTCGCCGTCATAAAAAACTGCCCACTGTCCCGGCGTCACATCATCAAGGCGTTCACTAAGCTGAACATCAACGTGATCCGAAGGGTTCCTGTTTATCTTCGCTGCAACCGGCTTTGCCTTGTAGCGCACCTGGACGAGCAGTTCATCTTCGGTCGGCCATGTGCCCTGAATCCAGTTCACATGCCCAACACTGAAGCTGTCTCTCCCTAGCTCCTGACGGTGTCCGACGATGAGAGCATTTTGATGCAGATCCTTCTGGATGACATAATACGGTTCATCGGCGGAGATGCCAATGCCCTTGCGCTGGCCAATCGTGTAAGCTGCGAGGCCTGCATGCACCCCGATCTGGTCGCCGGAGCGATCGATGATCGGTCCGGGCTGCATCAAGGGAAGCTGCTCTTTTCTGAGGAATTCACGATAGTCCATGGATCCAAGAAAGCAAAGGTCCTGGCTATCGGCACGGTGGGCTACGGTTAACTCGTTATTTTCCGCGTAAGCGCGCACTTCGTTTTTTTGGAGATCACCGATCGGGAACAGCGCTCTTGAAAGCTGTTCCTGGGAGAGCACATGCAGGACGTAAGATTGGTCCTTCTGCAAGTCAACTGCCCTCTGGAGCGTGAAATGTTCGCCATGCCTTACAACCCTGGCATAATGGCCGGTTGCCATGTGCGTTGCGCCCATCGCTAAAACTCGCTCAAAAAGCCAACCCCAGCGGATGTTGCGATTGCAGGCGATACATGGGTTGGGCGTAATGCCATTCGCATAGCCATCGAGGAAGGTGTCAACAACTTGCTCTTTGAACCTCTCCTTCACATCCAGGACATAAAAGGGGATGCCCAGGTCGGCCGCGATCGATTTAGCGTTGGAGACATCGCGCGGCGAGCAGCAGCGGTTTTCAAGCTCAGGCCCGGCGCTCCACAACCGCAGCATCACGCCGAAAACATCTTCGCCTTGTTTTACAAGCCGGAGTGCGGCAACGGAACTATCCACACCGCCGCTCATAGCCACCGCGATCCGTCGGGTTGCCATAGTCAGGGCATGTCCCCTGATCGCAGGCGTTCGATGACTTCAACGAGCGTGTCCACGAATGCTCCGGCCTGGTTCTTGGTTGAGCTCCTCCCGAGCGTAACGCGCAGTGCGCCCCTGGCAAGTCCCTCAGAGTAGCCCATTGAGAGCAGGAGCGAAGAGGGTTCAGGGTTTCCAACTTTACAGGCGGAGCCAGATGAACAGGCAAAACCATGAAGATCAAGTGAGGCAAGCAGCTCGTTGCTGTCTACATCTGCAAAGACGAAGGATGCATGGTGCGACAGTCGGTCCTCTGGATCGCCGGTAAGTTCGCATTCCGGGATGCGCTTCAATACAGCGGTGATGATGATGTCGCGGATGTCACGCAACCGAACTGATTCGGCCTCCTGGGAATCCTGCGAAATCTCCAGGGCTTTTGCCGCGCCGACAATCAAGGGGACGTTATGGGTGCCGGGACGCATCCCTGCTTCCTGACTGCCCCCTTGCATGATGGGTTTGAGCGTGGAGGGATCGCGTGCGTAGAGGATGCCGACTCCCTTTGGGCCATAAAATTTGTGCGCGCTGAGGGTGAGGAAATCGACCATCAGTTCATCGACATCCAGATCGATTAAATTGGCACATTGAACGGCATCCGTATGCAAAAGGGTAGGTTTATCTTGTAGAAACTCACCTACCTGTTCGACCGGATTCAGCGTCCCGACCTCATTGTTTCCGAAGATGATGCTCACTAAACTGATATCTTCGTTGACCAAACCCTCGAATTCAGGGAAGCGTATCCTGCCGGCGTGATCGATTGGAAGGTATGTGAACATACCTCGACCGAGCTTCTGAATTTCGCCCAGAGGGCGCAGCACGGAGGGGTGTTCTACAGGCGTAGTG
Source organism: Anaerolineales bacterium (assembly GCA_050050255.1). GTDB lineage: Bacteria > Chloroflexota > Anaerolineae > Anaerolineales > E44-bin32 > E44-bin32. Next base: position 2,314 of record JASFUN010000058.1, read on the forward strand.
AGCACATGATATGGCTCTTCTTGCAGGAGTTTGGAGGTCGCTAAACCCTGCAAAACAAGGTTGTTGCTCTCGGTTGCGCAAGCGGTGAAAAAGATAGAGCCAGGGGAGCAGTTGAGGATGCGCGCTACGGTTTCGCGCGCCGCCTCGATTGCGGCTTCGGCCTCCTGGCCATATCGGTGCAGCGATGATGGGTTGCCGTAACGACCGCTGAAATAAGGTTTCATAGCATCGAAAACGCGTTCGTCAACCGGCGTTGTTGCAGAATTATCCAGGTAAACAACATCAGAGCTCATAGGCAGACGATTCTATCACGCTCGGTAATGTGTGCGCGGTGTGCATTCTGGACGAGACGTTGGGTTTATAATGATTTTGATACGACAAAAAACAAGGAGGCATGGTGCCATGGAAACCTATATTGATACGATCCATGCTCGGGAAGTTCTTGATTCGCGAGGTAACCCCACAATCGAGGTCCAGGTCATTCTATTCGACGGCAGCCAGGGCAGGGCGATTGTCCCTTCTGGTGCTTCCACTGGCATTCATGAGGCGCTCGAACTGCGCGATGGCGACTCGTCCCGGTACGGAGGCAAAGGGGTTCTCAAAGCCGTTTCCAATGTGAACACGGAGATAGCAGAGCATCTCGAAGGCTGGGACGCAAAGGATCAACGCGGAATCGACCTGGCACTGATTGAGCTGGATGGTACGGATAACAAATCCAGGTTAGGCGCCAACGCGATTCTCGGTGTGAGCCTTGCAGTTGCTAAGGCGAGTTCGGATTCACTAGAGCTTCCGCTTTACCGTTACCTCGGCGGGGTAGGGGCGCACGTCCTACCGGTTCCAATGCTTAACATTTTAAATGGCGGCGCGCACACAGGCTGGCAATCGACAGATGCCCAGGAATTTATGATCATGCCGCTTGGCGCCCCGAGTTTTTCAGAAGGTCTGCGCTGGGGGGCAGAGATCTACCACACGCTCAAGTCAGTCCTGCGTGACAAAGGCTACACCGCGCTAGTTGGAGATGAGGGCGGGTATGCTCCGGCATTAAAAGCGAATGCTGAAGCGATTGAGGTGATCCTGGAAGCGATCGAAAAAGCGGGTTTTAAATCAGGTGAAGATGTTGCCATCGCCCTGGATCCCGCTGCCTCTGAGTTCTATGATTCAGAAAAACACGTTTATGAGCTGCGCACTGAGGGCAAGGTCCTGAGTGGTGAGGAGTTGGTCGCATTCTGGGCTAAATGGGTGCAGGACTACCCGATCGTCTCTATCGAAGACGGCCTCGGGCAGGACGATTGGGAGAGCTGGGAATTGATGACCCGTGAGCTAGGAGATCAAATCCAAATCGTCGGTGACGATCTGCTTGTCACCAATCCGGAAAGGGTGAAAAAAGCGATTGATACGGAAGCCTGCAATTCGCTGCTTGTGAAGGTCAACCAGATCGGGACCCTTACGGAAACACTTGAAGCCGTCGGGTTGTGTCAATCGGCAGGTTGGACTGCGGTTACCTCACACCGCTCTGGCGAGACAGAAGACGCTACCATCGCCGATCTGGCTGTGGCGATGAACACCGGTCAGATTAAAACCGGCGCGCCGGCGAGGTCCGACCGCGTTGCGAAGTACAATCAATTGCTGCGGATTGAAGATGAGCTTGGTGATGAGGCGAGCTATGCTGGGTGGGGGGCTCTTCGAGCGTCGAGCTAGAGTACACGTCCTGCTGAATTGGGTGTATTGAATCTAAAGGGACTGGTTCAACCAGTCCCTTCTTTCGTTCATCGCCAGGAATTCAAGATGCCGGGGAAGTGCTCGAATCCAGTTCGTTGTTTACGCTTGGCGCGTTGCTGCCGCAGTACGGGCAGACCTGCCATGGAAGTTCGAGCAGCTTTCCGCAATTACGACATGATTTTCGCAAGCGCGTATGGCAATGTGCACAGACGACCCATTCTGGCTCGACCTGGCTGCTGCAGCCCGGGCAAAGCGTTCGTTCTTCGACCTGTGATAGTAGAGCTTCTTCCTCAAGCGTTCTAAGATAGCTTTCCTCCAGCGTCATCGCCGGGCGTGTGATCAGGTAGATTACAAGCCCTGGAAGATTGAGGACGGTGGTTGTGAGCACGGCCAGGATGTGGACTAGTCGGTCCTCGCTTCGTTGACGGATATCACGATATGTCCAAAAGATGATGCTCAGCCAGAGCGCGGCCAGGAACGCACCGAAGAAGGCTGTGAGATAGGTTAAAAATCGGCTGAGATCGCTGAAGCCAAGGAACATGTGGTCCTCCGAAGATGGGCAATTATAGCATGCACCCATTGTTGAAGATGCAATTTTCAAGCCGCTTTGACAGTCTTACATCACTGTACTATATTCACCGGGATTGGGTAATTGCGCATCAAAGGGGGACACTATGTCGCGTTACAGGATCACCGATCTCGACCGGGCTGATCGGCCACGGGAGCGGTTGGCGAACATCGGCCCAGCAGCACTCTCTAACTCGGAGTTGATCGCCATCTTGCTGGGAACTGGAATTCATGGTCAGAATGCAGTTCAGCTTGGTCAGGCGCTCCTGATGGACCTGGGAGGTGTTGCAGACCTTCCGAAGATCTCATATAAGGAGCTCTGCAAGCGGCGGGGCATCGGTCGTGCCAAAGCTGCGCAACTGATCGCAGCGGTTGAGCTTGGGCGCAGGATTAGCATTTCGAGCCCGGAAGATCGACCTCGAATTCAATCGCCGGATGATGCTGCTAACCTCCTGCTTTACGAGATGGGATCGCTCGAGCAGGAACACCTACGTGTCCTGCTGCTCAACACAAGAAACGAATGTCTTGATACCGTCGAAGTCTATCGTGGCTCACTTAACAGTTCTTTGATCCGGGTGGGTGAGATTTTCAGGGAGGCAATCAAGCAAAACGCAGCCGCAATTATTGTCGCCCACAACCACCCCAGCGGCGACCCGACACCCAGCCCGGAAGATATCGCGGTCACCAGGGCGATTGTTGAGGCTGGCAAACTGGTCGATATAGAGGTGTTAGATCACCTGGTTATTGGCCACAATCGGTTCATCTCTCTAAAAGCGAAAGGCTTGGGATTTCCAAGCATTTAGGATTGCGAGGAAATGGAATATCAGATCCTTTTATTGCCACGTAAGAACTACTGGGATTGGGTGAGGGCCTGCAGGGATTACGTCCTCGAATACGGGCCGAATATGACCCGCGATCCTGGAACTGCAGCACGCTACATGGCCCCTGCTCAGGTGGTCACGTTCCCACAGGTGCCTGAGGGTTATCCGGAGCTTGGTGACCCGGAAGAGTGGTTTTACGCCAATCACGAGGGTGTCAGATTAGATCCGATCGCCGCTGGAACTCCGGATGAGTTAACGAAGGAGTTTAAACGCAGGATAAACGATCAGGATCGATACGGTCAAAAGAGAAAACCCTTCTATCTGGAGTGGCCGACAGATTACGCTGTGATCACACAATCATTTGGTGCAAACCCTCAGATCTACACTAGATTTGGAATGCCCGGGCACGAAGGACTCGACATCCGGGCCAGGAACAACACGAACATCTACTGCTGCGCACCTGGCGTTGTTTACCGTGTACACCTTTCTGCAAAGACACATGCCTACGGCATTCATGTCCGGATAAGGCACAAAGATGGCTATAAGACGGTCTACGGGCACCTCGCCCAGGTTTTTGTTCAGGAAGGCGAGATGGTGGAAGCTGGGCAACTGATCGGTTATGCAGATTCGACCGGTGCCTCCACCGCAGCCCATCTACATTTGACTTTGAAGCGCGATGGAGCAACCAAACGCAAGGAGACCAAGTATCCGAAAGACGTCATTGACCCTACGCCATTCATGGTCTGGCCACAACACGGATCATCGAAAAGCGTAGCTTCAACCCTGTGGGCTCCTGAGAAGTGTCTCGTTGGTGCGCACGGGAAAGTACAAGGTGTATTATCCCCTGAAGACCTGGATGTAGTACGCAAATCGAGGCTCGAGGCGCTCAAGTTGAATCTCGGGGAACCGCTTAAGACGGTGGAGGAGCTCAGAGAGTGGAACCAGGGCGTTTTTCTGGTCGTAAGGTTGACATCTGATTTTTCGGACAAGGCTGTTGAGTGGAAGGCTTTCTTGGATCTGGTTGAGCCGGATGTACGCAGATTTTATGAAGGGGGTATCCAATATTTTGAGCTGCTGGCGAACCCAAATCTGCAGGTCGAGGGCTGGCAGCGCAGCTGGTGGAGCGGGGAGGAGTTCGCCGAGTGGATCATAAACGTGGCCCGGAGCTTGAGGGAGCGCTTTCCAGATATTCGTTTGGGCTTCCCGGGGCTCTCTCCTGGCGATGCCGTTTCCGGTTGGCGGGCAAACTCTGAAGAATTTTTAAGGGCGGCCGAGCCAGCGATACAAGAGCTCGATTGGTGTGGTGTCAACTGCTATTGGACCGACCCGTTTGGCATGAACTCCATCAACGGTGGAAGATGGTTCGAATTCTATCGCCATCGTTTTCCTGACAAACTTCTCATGATCACGGAGTTCTACAACGCCTCGCCAGACGTGGATGCTCACACAAAAGCCGAGCAGGCCCTTGCTTACTTTGGAAATCTGCGTGGGGAGGCTCGCCTGGGTGCAGCATTCTCATTCGCGATATCGGCCGAGAAGGGTTACGAATCAATCGTTTGGCGTGAGCCTGGCCAGGCGAAATCTGAATGGTCAGATGTTATTGGTGGGCGCGGGTTTTAAATCGGAGCAGGTCGGAGTTACTGGCACATGCTGTCGGCCATGTGTTTATGTGCGAATTCTGCGGATCAAGAATCTAAGAAACACTGCGGCCAGGACGACAAGCCCTCCGATGCTGAGGTAAAGCAGTCTTTCAGACACTGCGTTTGAAATGCTCTCGAAAGCGACCTTTTGCCACTCATTTTCCAGCTGACCAAGTGAGCGCTGGAATACGCGCTGCACACCGCCGGTGCAGGTCGTACCTTCTTCATATGCGTCGAGCAGTCGCACGATACCGCCGGTCCCATACACATCAAGTAGGTAATTGATGAACGAGGCGCTCTGTGCGTAAGCCAGGATGCGTTCAGATTCCGAGATTGGAAGGCTGCTGCAAAGGGATTGCATCTCCAACAGAGAATCATCCTTGGCTGCAGCGCGCAGCGCCGAAGTATAGACCTGGCGGGGGGATCGTTCAAAATAGGTAGCGAGACCTTCGTTCAACCAGGCCGGCAGATTTTCCAGCCCTGGACCCATCCGCTCATAGAGCAGCACGTGTACCAGTTCGTGCGGAATTTCCTGCTCGAGACGGATTAGCGTCTCTGGATTGTTCTCTCCCGCAACCAGGACGACACCTAACTCTG
>JASFUN010000059.1:0-7626 GCA_050050255.1 Anaerolineales bacterium
GCGTTGGGTTGAAGCGTTCGATCAAGCCACTCTGCTTGGCCTGGTCATAGTCCATCAGGTTTGGTCCGCGCCCGCGCGCTTCGTTGTCGTTGAGATACACCTCGACGCGCCGGCACTGCTCGCCGGTCGCAGAGCCGCCATATGCGGTTTTAAGCTTGACGCCGTTGTAGCGCGGGGCATTATGGGAGGCTGTGATCATCAAACCGGCGATAGCCCCAAAATGCCGCACTGCATGCGAGACCGCCGGTGTGGGTGCGTCGGCGGAGGTCAGATATACTTTGTAGCCGTTTGCGGCCAGCACCCTTGCGGCCTCAACAGCGTAGCGGTCGGACAAGAAGCGCGTATCAAAACCAACAACCATCCGGCCTGTGTCTGGCTTTGGACCACCAAATTCACCATTCAGCCACTCCTCGGAGGCGACGGCGTCGGCGATAGCCTGTGCGACAAGCCGCAGGTTGTGAAAAGTGAACGTGTCCGATATGACGGCTCGCCAGCCGTCGGTCCCAAAGTGAATCGGCATTCAACCTCCTTGAGCAGTTAAAAGCGGCCGGATTGTATCAGCGCACCCATCACCGGTCAAACGTGGCCGCAACGCGCACATCCTGCATAAAATGAGCGAATCTTCACCGGCTTGAATAGCTGAATCCGAGCGCGATGTCGTTCAGATTGGTTTGTGTTGGGCCTGTGCGGATTAGAGCCCCCAAACGATCCAGAAGGGTAAACACATCGTTGGCATCGAGATAGCTCTGCGGATCCAGGCCGAGGCTCTTGGCCCGGTGAGCAAACTGCGAATCGACGATTGCGCCGGCAGCGTCAGTGGGGCCGTCCACGCCATCCGTGGCGAACGAGAGGATCACGTTTTGCCCTTCATTGCCCAACGCCTGAGCGGCCGCGACGGCAAACTCCTGGTTGCGACCTCCCAGGCCAGCACCACGAACTGTCACCGTCGTTTCGCCTCCCTGGATCAAGCAGAGGTCGTCGTGAGGCCTAGCCGCCGCAAGGCTTCGCAACCGGCGAGCAAACCGATCTCCAGCTGTGCGCGCTTCACCCGACAGGGGTTCAGAGAGAACCTCGACGACAAACCCGAGTTGAGCGGCCTTCCGGGCTGCCGCGTTTGTGACTGTTTGGTTGTTTGCGAGCAGGATGTTGACCGGCGGCACGGCTGCATCTTGTGCATTAATTTCGGACATGATTCCAGCCTGGATCCGCTCAGGATAGCGCTCCCATAATCCATAGCTCTGGAGGATTTCCCGGGCGCGAGATGCGTCCGAGCGCTCGATGACTGTCGGCCCGGAAGCGACCATGCCCAGATCGTCACCGACGACATCCGAGAGAATCAGGCTGACCACGCTGGCTGGAGCAGACATGCGAGCCAGGCCACCGCCTTTTATGAGCGACATGGATTTGCGGACCACGTTGATCTCATCGATCGGCGCACCCGAGCGCAGTAAATCCTCATTTACCTTGCGAAGGTCTTGAAGCTCGATATCAGGCTTGGGGACTTCGAGCAAGGCCGATCCGCCGCCAGAGAGCAGCAGGATGATCAGATCACCGGCGTGCAGATCGCCCAGTACACTTCGTACGGCCCTTCCGGCTGCCAGGCTTTGATCAGTGGGAAGCGGGTGTCCGGCCTGGAAGACCGTCCAGCCGGCGGGCAGCACGGCCCGGTCTGCTTCCGGGCGGACGACGATGATTTCCTTGAAGTCAAGCCTGAGAGTTTTGGCGGCGGCGCGCGCCATCGGCGTGGATGCTTTCCCAACCGCGAGCAGTACCAGTTCAGCTTGGGAATGGAATTTGATGTTTCGACCGTGGACCGTCAGTTGGGGCTGGTCGTAGTGGAGCGCTTTACTGACGAGTTGATAGGGGTCGGCCGCTTCAAGCACCTCTTTCAACAGGCGACCGATGTGATTACGGTAGTTTGAATATTCCAGTTTCATGTCTGCAGGTGGTTGTGCTCGCAATCTCGAAGTCAGGGTGCTGCAACCGCGTCGGCTGCAGCTTCGGCAGCTTCGGCAGGTGAGAGCGCGCCGGTAAGAACCGCCTCGACTGCATCGAGAAGCGCGTTGCCCACCGCGCTGCGAGCGGAACGCGGAGGTAGTGGCCTTGTAACCGTGACGAGGCTGCTCACAAGGGCTGAATCCGGACCATCGTCCCAAGCAGCCAACGTCGATCCGTTGGGGGGCAGCAACCCAAGCGCCTGCGTCCAGGGCCCTAAAAATGCTGGATCCATCAAATGGGAAAGCAGATCAACTTGCGTTTGATCTAATTCGGCATTTTTGGCGACGAGTCCCCACGACCAGGTTTGGGCCAGGGCGACGCCGGTGTCTGTGCTCGTCGGTAGCGGCGCTCCATTTAATCTCTCCGGGTCATGTTCCTGAATGAAGAGCGAGAGTGGGGCGACTGCTGATCCCGCCCGGTTGGCCTTGATCTCCGCCCAGGTTTGGGTTGTATCTGTCCATTGGCGGACGGTGAGGGGTAGGACGTTGGCTTCGATGGCTGCTTGATAGAAGGAAAGCACCCCGCTGAGGATTTCCGGGTCGAGGTAAACCTCCCCTTCGCTGTTTGTCAGCGTCCCTGCGACGGCGAGATACTGTGCCAGCGTGAATTGAGCACTCGGGTCTCCAGCCGGAAACTGGAAGCTGTGGCCTTCTGCGAGCAGCGTTTCAATGCGGCGCGGAGCCGATGGGTAAAGATCGGTACGAAATGCGAGAATATTCGTTTCGCCTGCAAACGGCATCCCCACAGTTTCTGAGTCGAAACGCAGGGAGTTCAGCGCGTATGCGTACCATTCCGGCTCAGCAGGGATATTGACGGATCCATCCAATGGCAGCAGCACACCCAGGCTGGCAGCTTCTGAGAGCGAGTAGGTGTCAAGCGTGATCAAATCAGGCATCGAGCTGGGTGCAGCCACATTCGCAGCCGTCAGGGTTTCGAGCAGGCTGCCCGGGCCAGAGCGGCTTTTGATTCGCACGGCGATTGTCAATCCAGGATGCTGTGACTCGAAGGCAGCCAGGTGGTCGGCCAAGATTGCCCCGGCGGGCGTATCCTCGTTTGGTGCAAAGGTCGGAGCCACCCAAATCGTCAGCACGCGGGATGAAGGCGTCGCCACGCTCTCCGGTTCTTTGGTGGGGGTTGGCGATGGAGTGGCTGAACTGACCGCTGCAGGAGCAGCGGTGGGTGTCGCGCCGCACGCGGCAAGCATACTGGCCAAGATCAACGGGAGTAGAACGCCGGTTACGGTTTTAGACATGGTGCTGCGATTATACAGCCTGAACACATTTGAGTGTAGAAATCGTCAATGCGATGATGAAGGAATGAAGGTCAATCGTAAGGATATCGTCGCGCCAATATGCTAGAATCCCATAAGCATGGCTCCACCCGAACAACTCGTGCCCATCCTCGAAGGCGTACCTGCTAAACCCGGCTGCTACCTGATGAAGGACAAAGCCGACCGGGTTATCTACGTTGGCAAAGCGGTGAATCTCCGCAACCGTGTGCGATCCTACTTCCATGACTCGACGACTCACAGTCGTAAGATCGAAGAGATGGTGAGCCATGTAGCCGGGATCGAGTGGATCGTGGTCGCTTCGGAACTCGAGGCGCTAATCCTCGAGATGAACCTGATCAAACGCCACCAACCAAAATACAATGTGCGCCTTAAGGATGATAAGCGCTATCCCTACGTCAAAGTGCATTGGAACGACCCCTTCCCGAAGGTGAGCGTGACGCGCAAAGTGCGCGATGATGGTTCGCGCTACTTCGGCCCATACACGAGTGTCTGGGCTGTCCATCAAACGCTGGATGTGCTGCGAAAGATCTTCCCCTATCTAACCTGCGATCGCGTGATCACCGGCGAGGATAAGCGCGCATGCCTTTATTACGACATCAAGCTTTGTGTGGCGCCGTGCATCGGAAAGATCGACAAATCCGGATATCGTGCGATGATCGACGACCTCTGCCGCTTTCTACAGGGACACACCGACCCGATCGTCGCGCGGCTGCAAAACGAAATGGAACGCGCCTCCGGGGCAATGGAATATGAAAGAGCGGCGGCGATACGAGATCAATTGATCGCCATTGAGAAAGTTGTTGAGGGTCAGAAAATCGTGACCCAGGACAAGGTTGATTCGGATGTAATCGCATTCGCCCGTGATGAGCACGATACCTGCGTACAGGTGTTCTTCATCCGCTCGGGTAAGCTGATCGGTCGTGAATACTTCGTACTTGATGGGGCTGCCGAAACCGACGACCGTGAGCTGGTGGAGGCATTTGTGAAGCAGTTCTATGCGGATGCTACCTATGTACCCCCCCGGCTTCTGCTTCCAAACGAGATCGAGGAATCGCGCATCATCGCCTCCTGGCTGCAGAGCAAACGGGGCGGTAAGAAGGTCCGTCTGCACGTCCCCAGGCGAGGCGATAAGAGGGAGTTGGTGCGGATGGCAGCGGAGAACGCCGCCGAGACACTGGCTTCTCTGCGAGCGCAATGGGAGGCTGATCGGAGCAAACATGTGCAGGCCCTGGCCGAGCTGCAGGAGCTGCTGGGTATGGATGAACCACCAAACCGCATCGAGTGTTACGACATCTCCAATCTGCAGGGAACCGCAGCGGCGGGTTCGATGGTCGTCTTTGAGCAGGGTGTGCCGAATAAACGCCTTTACCGCCGCTTCACAATCCGCGACGTCCAGGGACAGGACGACTTTGCCAGCATGGAGGAAGTCCTTATGCGGCGGTTCCGTCGCTGGCGGATCGCTAACGAGCAGGTGGAAAAACCGGGCGGGAAGCTGGATAAAGCTTTCGGCATTCTGCCCGATTTGCTGATTGTGGACGGGGGTAAAGGTCAGCTGGGACGCGCCGCCCAGGTGCTCGAGGACTACGGCCTTAGAGATAGAGTGCCAATCATCGGGCTTGCCAAACGCTTCGAGGAGATCCATGCGCTCGATCGGTCGAGGCCGCTTGTGCTTCCTCGTCGATCGGAGGGTTTGTATCTGCTGCAGCGCATCAGGGACGAAGCCCACCGATTCGCATTGCGCCAGCACAAGAGCCAGCGTCGTCGAAAGGGATTGGCTTCCCAGCTGGATCAAATTCAAGGCATCGGGCCGGCAAGACGCAAAGCGCTTTTGGAAGCGTTTGGGGATTTGGACGGCATTCGCAAAGCGGAAACAGAAGAGCTTGCCGCTGTGCCAGGTATATCGCAGGGTTTAGCGGCGCGGGTGAAGTCCGAGCTATAGATGATTTTTTGGAGGCCCACGGAATGTTGAAGGTTTGGATAGTCGATGATGACGATGAGATGAGCCACGCCGTGCAGTTGATGCTGCAGCTTCTTGACTGCTCCGCGACCCGATTCCGGGATGCCCGCAGCGCTGCGCAGAAGCTTCTATCCAGCCCGAAACCGGATGCGATGATTTTGGATATCAATATGCCTGAAGTGAGCGGGATCGATCTGCTCGAGTTCCTGCGTATGCGCGGTGAATTCCAAACGATACCGGTCGTCATGTTGTCTTCAGAGACGACCGACATCCAGGTAGACGAAGCCCTGAAACTCGGCGCGGATGCGTTCGTTTTCAAACCGGTTACCATCGAGGAACTGCAGGCCGCCTTGAAAAAAGCGATACAAGCCCACGCTTGAAGATCACATTGATTGAGCCTGATAAGCAGAGTGAACACGGTGCCCGCGCACGATGGCGGGCATTTTATGTTAATCCACAGGAACGCTTTGTTTCAATCGATGGGTGGATCTAACAGCAGCCCGAGCCGGGCAGCGGCATCGCGCAGCGCCGGCCAATCAGACTGGTCGATGATGGCAGTCGTGGGTGTGAGGATTTCGTCGATGTAGCGGGCGGTGCTCTTCTGACTGGTCAGGGTTTCGAGAATTTCCGCCTGCGCAGTCCGCAGCAGGACCACGTTCGAAAGCCGGGCTTCCACGCCGGATTCTGACCAGCGTGTGACCGCCCGGACGAGGGAAGGGGGTAGTTCACCGTCGACTGCATTCCTGAGAAGATGGAGTATATGCTGACCAGTCAACCCTTGCTTGCCTGCCTGCTCGAGGGTGCCGGGGGTCAATCGAAAGTGATGCCCGAGCCGATCGGGCGCCTCCCACGCCGAAATCCGGGCGATCTGGTAGCGGGTGACCCGATCGGCGCCGCGCGGTACGACGACCTCACCGTCAGGGTGCACGATGATTCTTGAATCAGGCTCTTCAACATGCAAAACAAGTTCGTGCTCGAAAGGTGCCTTCCAGGCTGTCGTAAACCTGAAAGACGTCACCGCCTGGCCCGGTTCATGCCTTCCCAGATCGGTCATCCCGAGCCAGTGCAAGGGGCCCTGGATGAGGTGGCGAAGATAAGCTCCGTCGACGGATTCCCAATGCTCGATCCCGTTTAGAAATGCCCCGCTGCCGTCCTGTAAATACCATGATTGAAAATCACCTCCGGGCCGCTGGAAGGCCGGGTGTTGGCTCCTGACATCATTCAAGAATGCACCGATCTCCCACCACTCGCCAATCGGTATAGGACGCATGAGATCAAGGGCAGCGTTGCGCGATAGAGCGGCGTCGTTCGGCCATTTCGCAGAGGCGAAATGGAGATGAGGCAGAGCGGCCAGGTCGTTCCAACTGGATGAATCTCGCCAGGCAGTTATCAGCGCTTGCAATGCGCGTGAACGCGGGGCTTCGAGGAATGATCCCACCTTCTCAGGCGCGGGCTCGAAGGATCTCGACTCCAGGAATCCTAAATCGATCAGCAACTGAGCCAGCAGGTCGATGGCTGCTCGTCGATACAGGAACTCGACGAGCTCCAGGCGCCTCTCCGTTGGAAGCGGAATCCCGCTTGGGTTCTTTTTGCGAAATGCGGCTAGCAGGGTCGTAGCGTCGTCCACCGCGCTGCTATCGGCACGGTCGATATGCGTGGGACGGGGCGCTTCCCGGCCCAGCGGCGAGGCTGAATTTTCCAGCCCTGGGGCTAACAGTGGTCGTAGGTCAGAGGGGATATAAATAAATTCTTGAGGTCCCACGGGGCTGTCTGCGAAGGCCCTTCCCAGCAGGCCGCGGTACCAGACCATCTCCAGCGCCGAAACCGGTTGGCGCCAGGGTTGCTCACGGTCCCTACGACCCGGACCCATTTCACGCACCGGACCAAAAGTGCGGTCGACCTGGGCAAATGGGGCTTTGCCCCCTTCCTCAAGCAGGTAATCGATGAGTTCGCGCGCCTGATCCGGCAGGCTGGCTATGAAATCTTCGAGTTCATCCTCGTTCAGCATAAACGTGGCGAGCGTCTGGGGGAGCTCCCCTGCAGGCGCTTCATGAGGATTCAAGCCCCAAAACTCACACACGACCTGCAAAAAACCGGGGTCCCGATCCTGCAGCGTTCGGAGAAGGGTGCGCATCGATCGAAGCTACAAAATTCTGACTAACACGGCCTATGTGATCACCTGCAGTTCTCCGGGGAGAACCCTGAGGTGCGCTTCTGTGACGTCGGAGGTGAAACCGGCGAAAATCTCTCCGTCCATGTGGATGGTCAACGGTTTTTCGGAGATGAGCGATAGTTCCTTAAATGCGCCCATCTTGACGTCATCGAAACGGGGGTGTGTACCGTTCATGACCTCTGGTATCAAGCGGAACATCTTCGCCTT
>JASFUN010000060.1:0-7617 GCA_050050255.1 Anaerolineales bacterium
GGGGACGTATTCTGGGGGCTGAGTTTCTTTGAACCCCAAATAAAGATGCCGATTTCGCTGCGCGCCAAAGGCGATCTAAACGTGGCCTATTGGTCCCGTGAAGACCTCGTCCCCATTCTGCTCGAAAACGGTAAGGCGCTCTGGTCGCTTAGCAGCTTGCTCGTCCGACGCATGCTCCTCGCCAGCATGATCGTCGAGGATCTTGCCTTCCAACCCGTCGCCGGCCGCATCGCCAAGCTTCTACTGTCACAATATGGGAAGGCTGGTTCGACCAGGATCGAGCGCGACCTGACTCTGGATGATATGGCTGCACGTGTGGGTACCACGCGGGAAATGGTCTGTCGAGTGCTTTACAAATTTGCCGATCAAGATGTGATCGACATCACCCGCACTGAGTTCTCAATCGTGGACAAAGGGCAGCTTTCGAAGATTGCCGGTGAGGAATAAATAAAACAAAGGTCCCCGGCACTGTGCCAGTGCCGGGGACTGGTTATTTATTGGCCTCGTCCACCATCGCCAGGACATTTACAGGCGGGACGTTGTTCGTGATCGTGTGAACCGACGACAGCATAAACCCATGGTCCTTGCCCAGGGTTTCAATCACCCGCCTCGTCTCTGCACGCACCTCGTCGGGGCTTGCCGAGCGCAGCACGTGGGCCGTATCGACTCCACCGCAGAAAACCAACTGCTCGCCGAAACGCTCCTGGAGTCTTTGAAAATCCGCCATCTCCCCCACCGGCTGGATCGGGTTCAGGATGTCGACCCCAATCTCAATGAAATCATCCAGGAGCGGGAACACGTCGCCATCGGTGTGGAAAAATACGCGCGCGTTTGTGCGTTCCTTTATGAAGTCTATGTAGTCCGCATGGATAGGCTTGAGGAACTCCCGGTACATCTTAGGGGATATCAACAAGCCGGCCGTCGTCCCCAGGTCATCCCCGATCTTGATGATGTCGACATTTTCTCCGAGTTCCACCAAAAAATGCCCCATCAAACGCTTGCAAAGCTGCGCACACTTTTCCAGCAGCGCCATCACAAATTTCGGGCGCTCGATCATGTTGAGCAGGAAGGTTTCCATGCCCTGCATTTGAATGGCGCGTTCGAACGGAAAAAGAAGCCAGGGCGTCGCCATGATGGCGTATTCACCCGCCTCAGCAAGCTGACGGGCTTCTTCAGATACGTGCGCGACCCGTGTTGGATCGTCCATGTCCGGCCAGCCAGGATAGGATTCCAGGTCATCGACGGATTGCGCTTCTTTTAGAGGATGAATCGCCGGGAACCACATCCCGGGTTCGAGCTCGATCTGGCCGATGCCCCACGAGTCGATAAACGGCTCTCCAGGATCCCGTCCGGCGTTGGCCACCAGCGTCGACTCCGGATGGCGGTCAAGGACACCGCGCACGTCGCTGTGCAGCCGCTCAAGTACGACTTCGTCAATGGCGGCAGTCCCGAGCTCGGGCCAATCATAGAGGTAACGATCGCGCCGGTCTAAACCGAGATAATCTTTCAGTTTCCTGTAGGCGCCCATCTGCATGCTCGTGGCGTTGCTCGCTCCCAGTATGATCGGGACCCTGTCGGCAGGATCATGGGAAACAGCCGCACGCACGCGTTCCCGTCCGTTCATCCTATTAGCACCTCAGAATTGCAGCCAGAAGTATCGAATCAGGATCCAGATGGAAGGCACTAGCACGGTAACGAAGGTCACCGGAACGCCGATCCTGGAGAACTCATGGAATTTAAGCCGGTAGCCGGCACGATCGAGGATGCCAACGGCGACGATGTTCGGCGCTGATCCAATATAGGTCGCGTTGCCTCCCAACCCTGCACCGAGAGCCAGCGCCCAGTACAGGACATTGTTCTCCGCGCCCGGGATAGTTTGGGTGAGAAAGACCGTCACCGGGACGATGGCGCTGGCAAATGGGATGTTGGCGACCAGCGCTGAAGCGATAGCCGACACCCAGATTATCATCATCGTCGCGAGCAGCAGATCCCCACCCGCAACTTTGCGCACGCTTTCTGCGATCAACTGGATCAGGCCAACTTCCTGGATGCCCCCCACCATCATAAACAAGCCCATGAAGAATACCAGGGTGGTCCAATCGACCTCGCGCAGCATGTCGTGCACGTTCGGCCGCACCCAAAGAAGCAGGGCTGTCGATCCAAGAATCGCAACGACCGCGGCCGGCATAAGGAAGATGTCGGCCAGGAAGAAAAGCCCCAGCGTCAGGCTGAAGAGCAGCAGCGACTTGCGCAGCAACGTGGGATTCTCAATTCGGGAGCGAGCCTCCAGGCGCTCGACGTAATTCTCAGACACTTCCGCTCGCTCTCTATCGAACTCAGTGCGGAACAACATGCGCGTCATAACCAGCAGGAGCGCCATGCCCATCACCGCGATGGGGAGCATGTTGCCGAGAAACTGGTTAAAGGTTAGCCCGACATACGACCCGATGACTGTGTTCGGTGGCGTCCCGATCAACGTGGCTGCACCACCGATGTTTGATGCCAGGATCTCGGGGATCACGATCGCCGCCGGCTGGATGCCCAGCGCCAGCGCGATCTGGATGCTGACCGGCGCCATCAACAGCATCACGGTCGTGTCGTTGAGCACCGCCGATGTAACTCCGGTGATAAGGACCAACCCTGCCGTAACAAAATAGGCGTCCCCGCGACCCAGCCGGAAGCTCTGGTATGCCAACCACTGGAAAACACCGGTATCGCTCATGATCGCCATGAAAATCATCATCGTCATCAGCAAGAAGATGACGTCGAAGTCGATAAAATCGATGGCGCGGTGAAACCCGATGATCCAGTAATCCGCATTTGCACTGCCGGCGAAGTAGCTCACGCCCAGCATCGCCGCCGTACCGAGCAAAGCGGCAATCGTCTCGTGCAAAGCGTTGAATGAGATCACGCCAAACACGACCACGAAGATTCCGGTGGCGAGGAAGAACGCTGGGTTGAACGTCCTTGGCAGGGTCACATCGGGGATGCGCACGTAACAATGTTGGGCCGTGCAGGCAAGTTCGCGGGCGGGGAATCCCTGGCGGGTCGTCTGGTAACCATTCTTGCTGATCTCGATGGCGATGTTCCGACTGGAGATCTGCTCTTCAGGGAGGTGGAGATCCACGAAGAAATAACCAGCCCGGTCTGTACCAACGCCCTCAGCCCCCTGCTGATCGGGTTTGAGCTTCTGAGGCTGACCGCTGACGAAAATGATCACTTCGGCGGCGTCGACGGGAGATTTCTGAGAGTTGAGCACGCGCCCAATGATTGAGAGTTCGATCTCGCCTTGCAAGGCAGATCCTGCTGATGGGGGAGCGACCGCCTGGCTGACCTGAACGCTGAATAAAAATAAGGCCGCCACGATGAGGATCGCCAGGCTAACCTTATCCAGCTTGCTCAATTGGAGCCCTCCATGACGGTCAGATTCACTTAATCTCAATATACCATCGACGGCGCCTTAAAGCATCCAGCAGCAGCAAACACAAAACGGGCGCAGAGGAATTACGCTCACGCCCGTTTGTTGCAAAGTGAGGCTGTCAAATTCTAGTAGTTTTTGCGCAGGTCCATATCGTCATATAGTGAACCGACCTGGTCGTCGTAGCCATTGAAAAGCAGCGTCGGGCGGCGTCCAGATTCGCCTAAACGCAGCTCGGTCGCCTGCGACCAGCGAGGGTGGTCGACGTCAGGATTGACGTTGGCGTAGAACCCGTACTCAGCTGGTGCAACCTGCGACCAGAACGTGAGCGGTTGTTCCGCCACCAGGTCGATCTTAACGATCGACTTAATGCTCTTGAAGCCATATTTCCAGGGCACCACCAGACGGATCGGGCCGCCGCTCTGTGGTGGCAGATCGTCACCGTAGACACCGGTGGCGAGTATCGTCAGCGGATGGCGGGCCTCATCCAAACGCAGGCCCTCGACGTAGGGCCAGGGATACGGATAGCGCGTCAAGCCGGGCATGAGATCGACGTCCGCCGCTGTTTGGAAGCGCACGTAGCGTGCCTGCCCGGTTGGCTCGGCTAGATCCAGGAGGCGCGTCAGCTCGAACCCGTTCCACGGGATGACCATCGACCAGCCCTCTACACAACGCATTCGATAAATGCGTTGCTCACTTCCGAATGCGCGCATCTCTTCCATGGATATTTGTAGCGGGTTGTTGACCAAACCGCCCAACTCGATCGACCATGGGGAGGTTGGGTAGCCCTGTGCAAGCTCTTTCACTGCGGATTTGTTCGTCGAGAACTCGTAGAAGTTGTTGATCCCGGTGACATCATCGTAGGGTGTAAGCTTGTCACCCAGCTCATCGGTCTTAACCCCGGGTGTCGACGCTGACCGCGTCGTCGTAGGGTCGGGCATTTCCGCAGCACCTGGCTCCTCAGTACGGCATGCCCCCATCAGAAGTGAACCGGCGCCCATAAAGCCGGCTGCTTTCAAGAACAGCCGCCGAGACCGGTAAATGTATTCGGGCGTTACGTTCAAGTTTGAATCATGCATGCTCACACTGCCGCCGCAGATCACTCTGCCAAAAGTGCCTGGATCGCGCTTTCGGTAACATTGTAGCGCCCTTCGCCGATATGCGTGTAGCGGATCTTCCCACGCTTATCGATCAAGAACATCGTCGGCCAGTAGCGCACGCGATAAGCCCCCCATGTCTTTCGCTCATTGTCTTGAGCGACCGGGTAGGGCACATCCAACCGCACAACCGCCTCTTTTAGGTTCTCAAGATCGCGCTCGTACTCAAATTCCGGGTAGTGAACCCCGATTACAACCAGGCCATCGCCCTCATACTTCTCATGCCATTCCCTCAACGAGGGAATCACGCGTCTGCAGTTTATTCAACCGAAGGTCCAGAACTCAAGCAGAACGACTTTCCCACGCAGATCCATCAGTCTCAGCGGCACGGGAGTGTTCAACCATGTTTCGTTGACCAACTCGGGCGCTTCGCCCATATCCGGCAGCTCCAACGCTTCGGGGGCCTCGCTTTTGGATGGGGTAGGCATGGTGTAATCCTCGCTTAAAGGGCCGAGAGCGGAGCACCCCGCGAGGACGATCCCTAACAGCAACCAGCCAATCAGCTTCCCGCAGCGCATTCGACCTCCTCCGAAACTCGCACAGTTTCCAACAAAGACATGCTACCCCACAAGCATTACAGGACCCTTACAGCGTTGCTCTGCGGACCTTCCTGACGCGCTTGACATATCGATAAACGTCGATATAATTAACTTGCCATGAAGCCAGAATTGACCGAGTTTGCCAGGGCTCTTGCTGACCCCACCCGCCAGGAGATCATGCGGCTGCTCTGCTGTCAATGGCTCAGCGTCAACGACGTCGTCGACAAGTTGAACGGGCGCGTGAATCAACCGACTGTTAGCCATCACTTGACCATGCTCACCAATGCGGACCTTACACAGGTCCGGCAAGAGGGTCGCCAACGTTTCTACACGCTGAACCAGGAGCGCGTGGCACTGTGCTGTGGGATGCTCATCGATCGTTTCGCTCCCGAACACAGTCTAAAAGAGGCGTAATTTTTTTAGAAGTTTCTATCGACACACATCAATATATCAGGAGGTCGTTATGACCGCAGAAAAAGAGATCATTCACAATGCCGTTAGAGAACGCTATAGGTCTATCGCGCGTCGTTCAAGCTCGTGCTGTGGTCCGGCATCCGGGCACGTTGAGGCAGAAACCACCCAACCAATATACGAAGCTTCTACGCTTGAGGGCTTGACGAAGGAAGTCACCGAACTCTCTCTCGGCTGTGGGGATCCGGTGACGATTGCTGCGATCCAGCCTGGGGAGACCGTGCTCGACCTGGGCAGCGGTGGAGGCATCGACTGTTTCCTGGCTGCGCAGCGCGTGGGCCCTGGCGGAAGCGTCATCGGGGTCGACATGACTGAGGAGATGATCGCACTCGCGAATGCAAACAAAGCCAAAATGGGCGTGAAGAACGTCGAGTTTCGCCTGGGACAGATCGAGCTTCTGCCGGTTGATGATGAGAGCGTAGATTTGATCATATCGAACTGTGTGATCAACCTCTCACCGGAGAAAGACGCGGTTTTCGCAGAAGCCTTCCGGGTGCTGAAACCCGGCGGCCGGCTCTCTGTAAGCGACATCGTTACAGAAGGTGAATTTGCACCGTCGTTGCAGGAAGATATGGATCAATGGGCTGCTTGTGTTGTAGGTGCGATTGAGCTTGGTGAATACCTTTCACTCCTTGAAGACGCGGGGTTTGCCGACATCGATGTGTCGTCCAAGGTTAGTGCTGACGATATGGTCGAGCGGCGTGCAGGTATGCCGGCGCTCTTCTCAGCGCGCATCACGGCTCGCAAACCAGAGGCGGCAGGGAAATCAACAGATGGACAGGTTAGGAGTTAAAGCTCGACGTGACGGGCGTCCTCCACCCGGCGCTGACCGGGCTCCCGCCAGGCGAATCTTTCCAAAATTGGATTGCGCTGCCCCTCCACTGCATCAGCGATCCAGCGACCGAGCAACGGGGCGAACTTAAACGCGTGCCCACTGCCTCCACCGGCGACAAACAAGCGCTCAAGGCCCGGTACTGGCGTAATGTAGAAGTCGCCATCCCAACTGTCGGCGTAGTAGCAGGTACGCGTTCGAAGCAACGGAGCCGCCGCCAGGCCGGGGAGCGACTCGCTTAGAAATCTACGAAAATCCGCCTCGCGCTCGCTGGCAACGTCCACGCCAGGATCCGGCGGCAGCCGCGTTCCGGGTCCGTGATTGGCGATCTTGAGCGTACCGTCGTCGAGGGCCGGGAACCCGTACCAGCCTGTCTCACTCACATCCGCAGTCCATGTGGGGAATTCAGGTTCTTGATAGCAGGATATTTGCGGAACCCGAAAGTGGAAAACTGGCTGGGCAACCGGCCAGATATGCCCATCCAATTCAGGAAGCAACGGCGGGGTCCACGCCCCCATCGCCAGGACCAGCGCCCCGGCGTGCAGATCCGCGCGATCCGTACTCACGCCCAGCACCCGGTCGCCGCCGCGAATCAACCTGCGCGCCTGCGAGCCAACCTGCACATTCACGCCCGCGCGCCGGCATTCCGCGACCAACGCCTCGACGACACGGCCCGATTCAGCCCAGCCACCCTGCGGGTTGAAATAGCCGTCAACATAGACGCCGGGCGCCCAGGCAGGGAACCGCTTTTCGATCAGGTCAGGATCAAGCCGCTCCACGCGGTGGCCGCGTGCCTGCAGCAGGGCAAACGAATCGCCTTCATACGACCCGGGCTCCATCGCGGAGCGTGTGAGCATGAGGAAACCGGTCTCATGAAAGAGCTGCTCTTCCCATGCTTGATTCCACTCCCGCCAGCCGCCCAGCGATAACTCCATCTGCTGCATGTAGAACTCATCCGAGCCGTAATCCATACGCACGACTTTGCTGATGTCGGTCGAAGCTGCTTCAGGATGCGGCAGCGGTCCAGGATCGATAAGCCGCAGCTCGAATCCCCGCCGGCGCAGCTCCAGGGCAGCGCTGGCACCGAAAACACCCCCACCCACAACCAGAACGTCAGCGCTCTGATTCATCGTTGCGACCTTTCGATGTCGTCTCGCTTCTCAAGATCCAGGACCACACCAATGCCAATTTTCGAATTTT